>SKKH01000201.1 GCA_007121555.1 Gemmatimonadota bacterium
ACCGAGATGGCCATCCCTCCGCCCAACCCGGCGTCCAGTCGGGGCTGGGGCCGGTCCTCGCCCTCCAGGAGGTAGAGGAAGGGGGCCGGTGCCGAGGGAAGGCTGCGGACCTCGTCCGGCACCTGGAACGACGCAAGGGCCTCGAGCACCTGGGGTGCCGTGGGATGCCCCTCGAGCTCCACCGAGAGGACCACCGTGTGGCCATCCACCACCGGCACGCGATTCACGTGGACCGAGACCGGGAATCGCGTGCCCAGGAGCTTGTGCAGTTCGGGCTCGAACTTCTCCTCTTCGCCCGGAATGAAGGGGACGATGTTCCCCAGGGCGTCGAGCGATGGGACGCCCGGATACCCGGCGCCTGACACGGCCTGGAGGGTCGCCGCGAAGACCCTCTCCACGCCGAAGGTCGCCTGGAGGGGAGCCAGCACCGAGGCCAGCACCACCACGGAGCAGTTGGGGTTCGCCACGATGGAGCCGTCCCACCCTCGTTCCCGTCGCTGCATCGTCAGGAGCTCGAGCGCCCCGGGATTCACCTCGGGGATCACGAGGGGGACATCGGGGTCCTGGCGGCGCGACTTCGCGTTGGTCACCACATGGCAGCCCGCGGCCGCGAATCGGGGCTCGATGGCTTCGGCGGCCGCGGCGTCCAGCGCCGAGAAGGCGATGCGTCCCGCAACCCCCGGCTCGGCGCGCTCTACCACCATCCGGGCCACACGCTCCGGCGGCGCCCCGGGCTCGAGCCACCGCACGACCTCGCCGTAGCGGCGGCCTGCACTGCGTTCCGAGGCGCACACCGAGGCCACCTCGAACCAGGGGTGATCGGCCAGGAGCCGAACCAGTTTCTGACCCACGGCTCCCGTCGCGCCCAGAATCGAGACGGGGATCATGCGGGTTCGTCGTGTTCGCGAAGAAGGGTCCGGGCCAGACGGACATAGAGCTCCACGCCTTCGTGAAGCTCCGCCTTGGCCACCCTTTCGTGATCGGTGTGGGCCACCAGGATCGAACCCGGCCCGAGCAGGAAGCGTTCGCCCCACGGTTCCAGGAAGGGCAGATCCGTGGTGTACTTCACCGCCGTGGTTTCGAACCCTTCGCGGGTCGAAAGGTGCACCGGGGGGAGGGCCAGTGTGACCGTGAGGTCGATCCCGGGACCCACGGCCGAGCGCACCGCCTCCAGGAGCCCATTCCCCTCTTGCACCGTCCGGAACATGAGCCGGGCTCGACACCGGTCGGGGATGATGTTCGGAGCGGTCCCGCCCTCGATGGTCCCGATGTTCATGGTGGTTTCGCCCAGCACCGGGTCTGCGGCGAGATCCAGGCGCCGCAGCCGTTCCAGCGCGTCCAGCATGCGCACGATGGCCGAGTCTCCCTCCTCCGGATAGGCGGAGTGGGCCGCACGCCCCTCCGCCTCCAGCACGAGCCGCATGGAGCCCTTGGAACCGGTGGCCAGGCAGTTTCCGGTCGGCTCTCCATTCACCAGATAGCGTCCCTTGGGCTCGAGGGTGGCGGCTGCCCGCGATCCGTCCGATGGGCCCTCCTCACCTACCACGAACAGGAGTCCCACTCGCGCCTCGCCCTCGGCCGCCAGTTGCTCCGCCGCGGCGATCTGCACGGCTGCGATCCCTTTGGCATCCGCCGTCCCCCGGCCCTCCAACCACTCTCCCTCTTCGGTCACCGGGAGAAGGGGTGCCACCGTATCGAGGTGGGTGGAGAACACGACGACGGGGTCCGCCCGGGTGGCCAGGAGGTTCGTACGCCCTACCGCCTCCGCGTCGTGTCGCACAGGCTGGCGCCTCACCGTCCACCCCATTGCCCGGAGTCGGCGGGCCACGTGGTCGCAGATGGCCTCCTCGTCTCCGGTGAGGGAGGGGATTCGCACCAACTCGGCGGCCAACGCCACGGGATCCGGGCCCGACGGAGTCGGTGGCGGGGTGGGGGGCTCGATGGACGTCATGGGGCTAGAGGGTCGGGCGTCACAGGCTCGAGGACTCTCGTACGGACCCCAGCCGGGGCCCAAGGGGCATGTTGCTGTCTCGAAGAGAAGCCTTGAGATATCTGCCGGTCCGACCCGAGTCAAATACGTGCCGGTATCGCGGGCGCTTCGACGCCCCCTGCCGGGACTCCGATATGAACGGCCCCGGGACGCCCTGGCGGCGGACCGGAGTTCGCTTGGAAACCCGTGACCGGACAGACCTACCGTCCCCCCTCGAACTCATTCGACACCCACACGCCCTCATTCAGGAATCCAATGGTCCGCCGGGGCATGTCGGTGATGGGGCGGGTGAGGATCGAGAGCGGTCGGCTGCTCGCCACGGCGGAGCATATCACAGGAAGGAGGGTCACCCCAGAACGGCCTGCAGCGCCTGGGGAGCCAGATCAGCAGGCCTCTGGAGAGGCCGAAATCGAGCACGAAACGGACACGCTGGAGGTGTTCACGAGGACAAGAACTCGCGACCCGCGTGATCCCTGGAAGAAGAGTGCGCCGCCTTGGAATCGAACCAAGAACCTACTGATTAAGAGTCAGTTGCTCTGCCAATTGAGCTAGCGGCGCATACAGAACGGGGCGATTCTGGATCGCTCCCGAGCATTTAAAGCTACTCGACGCCGGCCGTCGGTCAACCCTCGGCCTGAGAGCCGCTCTCAGGAGTCCGAGCTTCCCGCTCGGCCCGCCACCGGGCTCGGGCCGGAGGAACGTAGAGCCAGAGGAGCCCCGCGGTCTGAAGCCCGAGCTGGATGGCGATGGCCAGAGAGAGACTCCGTCCGGCCACGGCCAGCCCCAGGAGGATGGGGACCACGAAGACCAGGGGGAGGCCGATGGCGAAGCGACGGGGATGAGCCCGGATCGTGGCCATGGGCTCCTGATCCATGAAACCTCCCCGACGTCCCTCGCTCATGTGCGGCCTCCCCTCTTCCAGATCAGTACGCCGCCAGACCGGTGACGGCCTGGCCCAGGATCAGCCCGTGGATGTCGTGGGTCCCCTCGTATGTGTAGACGGACTCCAGGTTGGCCATGTGCCGCATGGCCGAGTACTCCACCAGAATCCCGTTTCCACCCAGGAGCCGGCGCGCCTCCCGAGCCACCTCACAGGCCATGTCCACGTTGGCCCGCTTCGCCATGGAGACCTGGAAGGGCGTCATGGTCCCGTCGTCCTTCATCCGGCCCAGGCGATACGCCATGAGCTGGCCCTGGGTGATCCCCGTGACCATCTCGGCCAGTCGTACCTGCTGGATCTGCTTCCCCGCGATGGGTCCGTCGAACATGACACGTTCGCCGGCGTAGTCGAGTGCTTCCACATAGCAGGCCATGGCCGCGCCCACAGCACCCCAGGCGATCCCGTAGCGGGCCTGGGTCAGGCACATGAGGGGACTCTTGAGTCCCTTCGCCTCGGGCAGGAGGGCCGATTCGGGAACCACGACGTCCTCGAGGTGGAGTTCGCTGGTATCCGACGCCAGGAGAGAGAGCTTGCCCTTCTGATCCCGGGCGGTGAACCCGGACGTCTCGGTGGGCACCACGAAGCCCCGGATTCCGTTGGTGTCGCCGGGCTCTCCGGTCTGGGCCCAGATGATGGCCACATCCGACATGGATCCATTGGTGATCCACATCTTCGTGCCGTTCAGGACCCATCCGTCGTCGGTTCGACGGGCGGTGGTCACCATTCCCCCGGGGTTGGAGCCGTAGTCGGGCTCGGTGAGCCCGAAGCAGCCGATCTTCCCTCCCGAAGCCAGAGCCGGAAGCCATTCCCGCTTCTGCTCCTCATTTCCGAAGGCGTAGATGGGGTACATCACCAGGGCCCCCTGGACCGAAGCGAAGGAGCGGATCCCGGAGTCTCCCCGCTCCAGCTCCTGCATGATGAGCCCGTAGGCGACGTTGTTCAGCCCAGCGCAATCGTACTCCTCGGGCAGATTCGCGCCGAGCATCCCCAGCTCGCCCATCTCCCCCACCAGCTCCCGAGGAAAGGTGCGTTCGATGTAGGCCTCCTCGATCACGGGGAGAACCCGGTCATCGACCCATTGGCGTACCGTATCACGGATCATCCGCTCCTCATCGGTGAGGAGGGCGTCGATATCGTAGAAATCCACTCCCTTGAACTTCGGAGCCATGGTGGTCTTCGTCCTTCGTTTTGGGGTTCACGGGTCCCGCCGCCCGAAGGCGTCGAGGCCAGAATCAATCGCCGGCATCGCGCCGGCCCATCCTACCGGTCTTCAGGCACCCCGTGGTTGGGTGGGGCGGCCTCGACCGCACGCCGATTTGCCAGCCTCTCCCAGCCGAAGATGAGCTCCCGGGCCACCCTTCCTCCCAGGTAGAAGGCTACGGCCAGGGTGGCCGCCCACGCGGTGGGGATGAGGCTCAGGTCGGGCTGGATGAAGAGCCAGATGTAGAGGCCCAGGACCGCAGCCAGAAGGGCCCCGGCCATCCATCCCCTTCGGACGGATCGGCGGCGCGCCCTGACCAGGCACTCCTCACACCAGAGAAGGCGGTCCAGCTCCTGGACCGGCTTGACCTGGAGGCATCGGATGCAGGTCACATCCTCGGGGAACCGCTCCCGCCAGTCGACTTCTTTCTTGCTCAACGGGTCCCCCCTCTATTCGAGATTCCGGCACACCGCGTCGGTGAATTCCCGGGTGGTGGCCGTGCCGCCCACATCTCCGGTTCGGGTCTCCACGTCGGCGAGGGTCCGGTGCAGTGCGTTCCGGATCCTGCTCGCCACCTCGGGCTGTCCCACATGCTCCAGAAGCATGACCGCCGACAGAGTCAACGACGTCGGGTTCGCGACCCCCTTCCCCGCGATGTCCGGAGCCGATCCATGGACCGCCTCGAACATGGACACGTCCTTGCCGATGTTCCCCGCCGGGGCGAGGCCCAGGCCTCCGACCAGCCCCGCCATGAGGTCGGAGAGGATGTCCCCGAACATGTTCTCCATGACGAGGACGTCGAATTCATAGGGGTTCACGACCAGCTGCATCGCCGTCGCGTCGATGATGCGGTCCTCGAATTCCACTTCACCCTCGTAGTCCTTCGCCACCTCGCGACCCACGTCCAGGAAGAGCCCCTGGGTGTACTTCAGGATGTTCGCCTTGTGGGCGAGGGTCACCTTCTTGCGACCATTCTCCCTGGCGTACTCGAAGGCGTAGCGGACGATCCGCTCGGCTCCAAACCGGGTGATGATCATCACGGACTCAGCGGCGGCCCGGGGATCCCCTTCGAGGCCGATGTAGTGCTCGACCCCCACGTAGAGCCCCTCGGTATTCTCACGGATCAGGACGAGATCGATGTCTTCGTACCGGCCCCCGGGCACCATCGTCTTGGCGGGACGGACGTTGGCGTAGAGATCGAACTCCTTGCGAATGGCCACGTTGATGGATCGGAAGCCGGTGCCCACAGGAGTGGTCAACGGTCCCTTCAGACACACCCCGTTCCGACGGATGGAGTCCAGAGTGAGCTGGGGGAGCGGATTCTTTAATTGCTCCATCCCGGCGAGGCCGGCCACCTGCTCGTCGTAATCGAGTTCGGCGCCGGCCTCCTCCAGAATGGCCAGCGTCGCTTCGGTCACTTCGGGTCCAATCCCGTCTCCTGGAATCACCGTGATCGTTTTCGCCATGTCTGCCCGGTTGATGGTTCTCGCAGCTCAAAAGTAGCCCTCGCCCCTCCGGCAGTCCGACATGTGCGGCCCGACGGCCGAACGCCCGACGGCGCCTCAGGGGGTCACGGGGTATCGATGTAGTTCGGATTATACTCGAATTCGGTGTGATCCTCACCCCATCGCACCAGATCCTGCATGGTGGAGGGGCGCTCGGTTCCCTCCTGCCTGGCCTCCTGGGAGATCCGCAGGGCCCGATTCCAGGTGAGTTCGTTCAGGACCTCCCGGCTCAACAGGGCCTCGGAGATGATCTCTCCATTGGGGTGAGCCGCCCGAACCCGAACCCCACCCAGCCCCGGGTTCTCGTCGAAGGCGTCCCGGGTTCCCCCGCTGAAGATGAAGATATAGGGGAAGGCCTTCGCCCAGAGGTCACCTCCTCTCCTATACTGGGTCGGGTCCAGCGTCACGGTCACCTGGGCCACATTCCCACTCATCTCAACCGACAGGTCCCCCTCCCAAACGTAGAGGGCCTCGATATCGGCGGCCGCCGGTACAGGGTGATCCGGCTCCTCGGGGGCGCAGGCACCTGTGAGGAGAAGGAGGGCTGGAACGACAAGGCTCAGCCCGGATCGGCGAAAAATATTGATCATGACATCGAAGTCTGAAGACACAAGACCATGCGACCACGGGCCGCATGGACGAACGAACCAATGTTCAGGGAAGGAGCCGAGCCGCCACCTTCTCGGCCATGGAGGCCACCGCGACCGGCGATCCCGGCTCCCCGGGATCCCCTTCCAGGATGCCCTGCCAGAGCACCCGCCCGGATCGCGGGTCCAGGAGCACCGCGTTCAGGCTGGCCCGGACTCGACCATCGGCGTCCGTGCGGATCCGAGCCGTGATGGGGAGCAGTGCGAAGGACGCATCCGTCATGGCGGCCAGCCGGTAGAGCGCTCCGAAAAGGGGATCGCCCACCCGCTCCACCTCGCCCATCTCGAAGATGCCCACGGGAAGATTCCTGGGCTCGGCGCCCAGTCGCCCCGCACGCTCCGCGATCTCGTCGAGCTCCTCGCCGGCCAGCCAGTGCACGGATGGACCGGCCTCCCGGAGGGCGAAGTGCAGCTCCGCATCGACCTCGCTGCCGGCGCCGGCCACCGCCTGAACTGGAAGGAGGAGCACCCTGGCGCCCCTCAGCTCCGGGATGCCGCCTCGCTCCCATCCCGGTCCCGGGGGTGGAGGATCGGAACGCAGCCCACAGCCCAGGCACATGAGCGCCAGGAGTCCCCACA
>SKKH01000086.1 GCA_007121555.1 Gemmatimonadota bacterium
TCCTCCACCAGGATGGCCAGCACAAGGGGGGTCGAGGACGCCGCTACGAGATCCTTGTTGATGCTCATTCGATTGGTGGCCTCTGTTCCGGGAAAAGGCCGCCTCCGGGTGAGCCGGACCACTCCGGAGGTGTGCGTTCGGGCAGCGCACGGTAGTACATAGAGGTATTATACATAGAACTACGAGGTGTCACCAGATCCCTTTCGACCCTCGATTACACGGACAGGGCATCAGACAGCAGGGCGACGAGCTCCTCCTGGACCGCATCCAGAGGCGCGGTGTCACGACGGCTCCGAGCGAGGATGAGCGCACCTTCCACGGGATCGGCGGCCTCGTGGAAGCCGTCGAGGAGGAAGCGGTCGATTCGCTGCACTTCGCGGAGCATGGCCTCCTGAACGAGCTGGTCCTTGCCCTCGGGGAAGTGATGGTAGAGGGACCCTCGCGGGGCATCGCTCTCCGTGAGAATGTCGTTCAGGTTGACGCCCCGATATCCGCGTTGATGCAGCAGTCGAGCCGTCGCTTCCAGCATCCGTTCCCGCGTGGTTCCCTGCATGGCCGCTCCAGGGAGTCTTGACAGGAATATGACGATCGGTCTAATGTATGGAGTAAGTAGATCAGTCTACATAATACAGGGAGGCACGATGAGCGGCAACGTCGAGGCGCCCCAGGAGACTGAGGGCTGGCAACTGGAGGGTCGAGGTCCCGAGGCCTACGAAGCGTACCTGGTCCCGAAGTTCTTTCGTCCCTGGGCCGAACGTCTGGTGTCGGTCGCAGGGACGGCTGAAGGGGAGCGGGTGCTCGATGTGGGATGCGGAACCGGGATCGTGGCCCGGAGCGCAGCACCGCACGTGGGCGACCAGGGCCGCGTGGTGGGTGTGGACCTGAACCGGGCGATGCTCGAGACGGCCCGAAGGGAAGGGGCTCATCTCACCCCTGAGGTCGAGTGGCGCCAGGAGGATGCCACGGAGCTCTCCTTCGAGGACGACACCTTCGACCTGGCGCTGTCCCAGCAGGTCCTCCAGTTCGTGTCGGACCCCACGAAGCTTCTCGCCGAGCTTCGCCGGGTCGTGCGTCCCGGGGGGCGCGTGGGGCTGAACGTCCTCCGGCCGATCCAGCACAACCCGAGCTACGAGATCCTGGCGGAGGTGCTGGAACGACACGTGGGAGAGGAGTCAGGAGCCATGATTCGTTCGCCGTTCCCGGAGTGGAGCGGGGCGACCCTGCGAGAACTGATGGGGGAGGCGGGGTTTGATCGGATCTCCCTGCTCCTCGACATCCGACCGGTCCGGTATCCCTCGGCCGAGGAGTATCTTCGCCAGGAAGCGGCCAGCTCACCGTTGGCGGCCTCCATCGCCGGAACGTACGAGACGGTGCGCACGAAGATGGTCGATCGACTGGAGGAGGCGCTCGAGGCCTACACCGATCGGGACGGGGTCGTCTTCCCCATGGAGACGCATCTCGTGATGGCGAGCTGATCCGGTCTCTCCCCCTGGGAGGTGAGAACGATCAGCCCGTCGTCCGCAGTCCTCCGGCGATCCCCTGGATCGTGAGGCGAATCAGGCCCCGGAGCTCCTCTTCCAGGGGAGAGGTACCGCTGTCCGACCCCCGCGAAGTGTCCTCGCCCGTTTCGGACTCCCTCAGCTCTCTGAGCCGGTGGAAGAGCTCCACCTGCACCAGGTTCAGCGGGTCCACGTAGGGATTGCGGACTGCGATGGAGCGCTGCAGCCAGGGGGTGTCGTCGAGGAGTGCCTCGTGCCCGGTGAGCTCCAGGACTCCGTTGCGCGTCCGGTCGTACTCCGCCGCGATCCGTCCCCAGGTCTCCTCGCGCACCTCCGGGTCCCGCACCATTCGGCTGTGCACCCGGGCGATCCCCATGTCCGCCCGGGCCAGCGCCAGCGCGGCGTTGTCGATGGTGGCCCGAAAGAAGCCGCTGCTGCGGTAGAGCTCCCTGAGCGCCGGGATCCCTCCGGACTCGTCGCGCGCAGCATCGAGTGCGGTACCCAGACCGTACCAGGCCGGGAGCATGTGCCGACTCTGGGTCCAGGAGAAGACCCAGGGGATCGCCCGCAAGGTCTTCAGGGACCGATCGGAGGTCCGCCGCGCGGGTCTGGATCCGATGGGAAGGTCCTCGATGCCTCGAATGGGCGTCGCCTCTTCGAAGTACTTCATGAACCCCGGGTGGTCGACGAGCGCCCGGTAGGCCTCCCTGGACGTGGCCGCTAGATGGTCGAGGAGGTCCTTCGGAATCTCTGAAGCCAGCGTCGCGGTGCGGGGCGAGTCGGACTCCTCCGGGCCGGAATCCACCCGTCCCGCCGCCCCTCGATCGAGGACCGCCGAGAGCATCTTCTCCAGATGGCGGCTCGCGATGCGGGGGTCGTCGTAGCGCTCGGAGAGCACCTCGCCCTGCTCGGTGATCCTCAGGCCTGCGTTCATGGTCGATGCTGGAAGCGACCGGACGTGCCTGGCCGCCGGACCGCCCCCTCGACCCAGGGCGCCTCCTCTGCCGTGAAAGAAGATGAGCTCGACGTCGTGCTTCCGGGCGGCGCGATGCATCCGGGCCTGGGCTTCGAACAATCCCCAGGATGCGGCCAGGTAGCCCCCATCCTTGGTGCTGTCCGAGTACCCGATCATGACGATCTGCCGCCCCCCCGTCGCCTCCAGGTGTGCTCGGTAGGCGGGGTGATCCAGGAGGGCTTCGAGGGTGGCGTCCGCCCCGGCGAGGTCATCGATGGTCTCGAAGAGGGGGACGATGGGAAGGGGCAGGCGGGCCTCGGGCAGGTCGACCCGAGCCGCCGCCCAGCGGGAGAGCCAGAGAACCACCATGAGGTCACTGGGCCGGTGGGTCATCGACACCACGTGCGCCCCGAACACCGCCGGCCCGGTCCTCTGGATGACCGAGGCCAGGAGTCGGAAGAGCGCGACGGCTTCCCTCGCGTTCTCGGACAGGGCGTCGGCGTCGATGGAAAGGTCGCACGGCATGGATTCCGTGAGGACCCGCTGTCGAGCTTCCTCGTCCAGCGACCCGTAGTCCTCGTGGATCTCGAGCCGGGCCAGGATCTCGGCGATGACGTCGTGATACCAGCTGGACTCCTGGCGGATGTCGAGCCTCATGAGGCTGAACCCGAAGACCTCGGCCTGGACGATCCAGTCCTCGAGGTGGGCATCGGCCAGGAGGGTGCCGTCGTTCGCCTCGAGGCTCCGCTTCATCCGCCTGAGGTCTTCGAGGAATTCCGCGGGGTCGCCGTAGGCCTCGGCTGGGTCCCCGTCGAGGGCGCGTTCGAGCCGCCACTGCACGATGCGAAGCCAGCGGCGGTAGGGTTCCGCCTTGGATAGGTGGGCGATGGCGGACTCCACCGAGGGGAATCGTTCGATGACCTGGTCCATGGCCTCGAGGAGTTCGTCGCTGACCCCCGCCTTGCGGCCGGACATGCTCAGACTCCTGCGGGCGGCTCCGGCGCGCTCGATGTGCCGCGTGATCGCCTCCTCGCGCAGACGGTCGAGGGCGTGTCCGGTGACCTCGGCCGTGACGTAGGGGTTTCCGTCGCGGTCGCCCCCGATCCAGGTCCCGAACCGGATCACCGGTGGAAGGTCGAGGACCTGGTCCGGATAGGTGCGATCGAGGGCTTCTCTCAGTTCCCGGAAGAGCTGAGGGACCACCGTCCAGAGGTTGCTCGCGAAGAAGAGGGATCGGTCCAGCTCCTCGAGCACCGAGGGCCTCCGGAAGCGCACGAAGTCGGTCTGCCAGAGCCCTGTCAGATCGGCCTTGACCCAACGTTCCAACTGGTCTCGTTCGCTGGGGAGGAGTTCGGGGCGATCGAGGGCGTAGAGGTGCTGCCGGAGGTCGCGGACCTTCTCGCGCACCGAGCGGCGCTTGGCCTCGGTCGGGTGGGCGGTGAAGACGAACTCGACGCCGGTGTCCCGAAGCAGGGTCTGGACGGTCTCGGCGTCGACGCCCCGGTCCCGGAGCGCCCGGATCACACCCCTCAGGTTCTCGGACTCGGTGAGGTTGCCCTGACGTGCGCGCTCGCGAACCACGCGGACCCGCTCCCGGTCCTCCGCCAGGTTCGCCAGATCGAAGAACACGCTGAGGGCGCAGATCAGCGACTCCAGTTGCTCCGTGTCGAGATCGCCGATCGTCCGGATCAGCCGGTCTTCGGCCTCCGTCTCGCCCTCGCGTCGGGCCCTGGCGAGGGCGCGGACCTCTTCGACGAGTTCGAAGGCGGACTGGCCGGCCTGCTCCTTTATCACGTCTCCGAGGGTTTCGCCGAGCCAGCGGATTTCGCTTCGGAGTTCCGGTTTCTGGGGAGGCTTCATAAGTCTGTAGCTTTGTCGGGGTGAGAGGCGGGCCGCCGGTCCGTGTTGTCTGGACCCAGGGAGGCGTCCGCCCACGAGCTGGGTGGTGTCCGCCGGGGCTGCTCGATCCCCTACACTCCATCCGTCGAAACCGCACGGACCGCCGCCGCGCGCGGCAGGGGACGGCGCTGCGCAGGCGGGCTTCGGCCAGCCGGTGGCCCACAAGAACTGGACGGTTCCTGTAGATTGAGGTGACCCGCAACCGGAGGACTCTTGATGTCTTCGATCGATCGACCCCTTTCTGGCGATGTTCTGATCCTTTCCCTTGACGACGCGCTGGAGCAGGCCCGGGACCCGGCCGCCCTGGAGCGAAGCGGGCGGAGTGCCCGAACCCTCTTCAAGCAGGGTACGCTCCGGACCACCGTCGTGGTGCTTGCCCCCGGAGGCGAGTTGGCGGAACACCAGGCGCCGGGACCCATCATGATCCAGGTGATCGAAGGGCGGATCCACTTCTCCCTGGAAGGGGAAGAGCACGAGATCGGGCCCGGTGAACTCCTGACTGCGGGTGCGGGGGTGCCGCACGCGGTGTCCTCCGAGGAGGGTGGGGCCTTCCTTCTCACGGTGGCGCACCCGGAGGCGGGCTCAGGGGGCTGACCGACCCCTCCGCGGCGCAGTGGGATGACCACGGCGAGCTGCCTACGGAGAGAGCTGGTCAGGCATCCCGTCTGAGCAGGGCGTTGAACCAGCGCTCGTGGGCGCGCTCCGGCCGGAGGTCGGGGGACTCCCAGGCCTCGAGCAGCTCAAGCCCCGGAGCCTCCCGGAGCCGGTCCCGGAGTCGCTCCTCGTTCAGGTCCGTGAAGTGGCGGCCGCCGACCGTGCGCTCGCTCCCTCCGGCCTTGAAGGAAGTGTAGAGGATCCCTTCGGGCTTCAGGGCGCACTCCAGCCGCCTGAACACGTCGGGAAGCTCGGCCCAGGCCACATGGAGGAGGCTCGCGCACGCCCAGATTCCGTCCCAGGCCTCCGAGGCCTCGAGCTCCTGTGCCCGACGGACGAAGACGGGCACGCCGGAATGGGCCTCCCCGAGCTGGGCCATGATGGGAGAGGGATCGATGGCGTCGACCGGGTAGCCGGCGTTGCGGAAGGCCAGGGCATCCCGTCCGGAGCCGGACCCCAGGTCCAGGATGCGCACGGAGTCCGGGAGGCGGGGCGGGAGGTGCGCCAGGAAGCGGACCCGCACCGCCGACAGGTCCAGTTCGCGTGTGGTCCGGGCGTAGGAGTGGGCGAAGCCGGGGTCGTGGTAGGGATCGGAGGGCATCGGCTTTTCGGTCATGAGTACAGGACCAAGCTACTCTTCCGACCGGAGAATGCGAGTTCGGGTTCCAGAAGGCTGATCGGGAAGGGTGTGCGGTCATGGACTACCCGACAACGATCCCGATATTGGTGTTTTTATGCCAACATGCGATAGATTGGCAAATTAATACCAACTACATATCTTGAGGCTCGGAGGGGACGCCCGCGGCTCCCATGGCGCCACGTCCCCCGTGCTCGCCCTCCGCCCTCGTGCTCCATGACCTCAACGGATTCTGGCTCCACCCATTACGCCCTGATCGGTGATGTCGTGGGCTCGCGCGAACTGGATGATCGCGCCGAGGTGCAGCGGAGGCTGGCGGAACTCCTGGAATCGCTGAACCACCGGTTCTTGGGTGGCGGTGATTCCGAGGCCGGTCTGGCGGCGCCGATCAAGCTGACCGCGGGAGACGAGATGCAGGCACTACTCCGCGCGCCGGAGCCCACGGTGGAGATCGTGGTGTCCATCGCCGACGCCCTCTATCCAGTCGAGGTGGTCTGGGGACTGGGAATGGGTTCGATCTCCACGGACCTGGTGGAGGACGTGGCCCTTGTGGACGGCCCCTGCTTTCATCACGCCAGGGAGGCCGTCGAGGACGCCGCGGGTCAGGGCGCGTGGCTTCAGGCCCGGGGGTTCCCGGAGCCGTTCTCCGATTCCCTGTCGGCCCTCTTCCAGCTGATGGGGGCGGTGCGCTCCCGGTGGAAGCCCGCCCAGATGCGTTACATCCGCTCGGCACGAGATCGGGCGCAGAACGAGGTGGCGAAGATGCATGGGGTCGATGAGTCCACGGTGAGCAAGGCGCTTCAGGCCGCTCGCTTCCGAGACGTGGAGGCGGGGGAGGAAGCCGCCGGGAGGCTTCTGGCCTGGATCGCCGACAGCGAGATCGTCCATGGGGGCACCTCATGACCTTCGCCGCCGGCGGTCCCGAGGCGCTCCTGCTCATCCTCCTCGTGGCCGGTCACCTCTTGGGGGACTTCGCCTTCCAATCTGAGCGGATGGCTCATGGGAAAGGGGAGGGCCGGTACCTGGTCGGGCACATCGGACTGATCCTGGGGGCGCATCTCCTCCTCCTGGCACCGCTCCTGACGTGGGGGCTGGTCTGGGTCGTCGTAGGGGTGGCCGTGGTGCACGGGCTCATCGACCTGATGAAGGCGAGTGGGCGATCCTGGACCGGCCTGGGGGCGTTTCTCATCGATCAGGCGGCGCACCTGTTCACCCTCCTGGTCGCGTGGGCGATCGTGACGTACGGGATCGGGATTCCGGAGGTGCGTTGGTCCGAGCCGGTCTTGGGGTCGTTCGTCTCGGGGGCGATGATCCTCGGGGTCTTCGCCTTCAATGCCACCGGGGGCGCCGCCCTGGTGCGAGGGGTGCTGGCCATGCGGGAATCCGGCCTCGAGGACGACGAGGGGCTGGCCGGAAGTGGACGCTTGATCGGAATCCTGGAGAGGACGCTGAGCCTGATCCTGATTCTCGTGGGCCAGTGGGCCGCCCTCGCGATCCTGATCGGCGCCAAGTCCATCGCACGCTTCGACGAGCTCAAGGACCGGCGGTTCTCGGAGTACTATCTGATCGGGACGCTGACGAGCCTACTGGTCGCGGTCCTGAACGGGCTGGTTCTAATCGCCGCACTCTCATGGCGGTGACCCGGGCTCACGCCGGAACCGCCTCTCAGGGATCTCCTTCGGTGAGGGCGATGATCCAGCTCGAGACGGCCTCCAGCGCCACCGGGGCGAAGGTCTCCTCGATCTGCGCGTACTCCATGGGAGATCCGGTCTCCGCGGTCTGAAAAAGGTGATTCAGCGAGGGAAGCACCCGGATGGTGACGTCCGGGTTTTCCGCTTCACGGAGGGCCCCGGCCAGGGCAGCCCGGTTCTCCTCCGCGGGGACCTGGAGATCCTTCTCTCCGAAGAGGGCCAGCACCGGGATCTGGAGCTCGCTCAGGTGGACCCTGGGATCGTACATGAGGAAGGAGCGGAACCACTCGCTGCGGGCCATCTGAACCTGCCCCTCCACCCAGGCCTCCTCGCCACCCGGTGGGATCCCCTGGGCCTGAAGCTCTTCAGGGTCGCTCTCCGCCAGCGCCTCTTCCAGGACCGAGCGCACCCTCTCCACCCTGCGGGACTCCTCCTCCTCGAGGACCGCCTCGAAGATCCGTGCCTGGCTCCGACCGGCCGCCTCCACCTGGCCTTCGTCCGCCCCCATGGCCCGGGCGATAGCCGCCCCCTGCATCCGGAGAAGTTCAGTTCCGGGGAGCCCCGGACCGGCGAGGAGTACCACGAAGTCCACCCCGCCCCATTCCACCGCGACCATGGGAGCGATCATGCCGCCCTCGGAGTGTCCTACGAGCCCCACGGCCCCGGGGTCGACCTCCGGCCGGGTCCTGAGGTAGGCCACGGCGGCCGCGGCGTCTCCGGCGAAGTCCCGGGAGGTCGAAGAGGAGAAGTCTCCTCCCGACTCGCCCACTCCCCGATCGTCGGAGCGGAGAACCGCGATCCCCGCCCGGGTCAGGTGGTCGGCCAGAACGAGAAAGGGGCGGTGCCCCACAAGGGCCTGGTCCCGGTCCTGGGCTCCAGAGCCGGTGATGAGGGCTACCGCCGGGAAAGGGCCGGCTCCTTCGGGAAGCGTGAGTGTGCCGGCCAGCTCGATGCCGGCGCTCTCGTTGGGGTACCGGATCTCCTCTTCGAGGTAGGGAAAGGGAGGAGTGGGGTCCTGAGGCCGGCCGCTCGCCACACCCTCCTCGGTTCGCTCCAGCTTGAGGGGGAGCTCCATTCCGCCCTGGTACCAGCTTCCGGTGAAGCGATCGTCGGCATCCAACGCTCCCTCGTAGCGTGCTCCGAGAGCCGCCAACTCGAGGACCAAGCGGCCCGCCTCGAAGCGGACCGATTCCACGGCGATCCCCCGCACCCCCTGTGACGGACTATCCATGGTGGCGGAGAGGCCGTCCTGTTCGTCCGCCTCCAGATGGAAGATCAGGGGAAGGGAAGGGCCCCCGGGGATCTGGAGCTCACCCGTCCAGGCTCCCGCCAGCTCTGCCTCGCCGGGCGACTGGCCGGCGAGGGGGTCTGGAAAGAGGCTCGACGGAAGGAGGAGGCCGGCCAGCAGGAGGAGGGCAAGGGCCGGCGACACAGTAGAGGACGGGCGATGGGTCATGGCTCGGGCTGGGTCGGAGGGGTTCCGAGGCGGCTCCGTTGGGAATGGGGACCGCGTTCAACGTCTCAGTACGAGCGCCCCACCCGGAATCTTCAATCCATGGCTCCGGTTGCCACACCCTCCTGGCCGCTCTGCGTGCGGGGCTGGAGGGAGAACGTCGCTGGGCTGGACGCCCCCGGGGATCGGCCAAGGGCCTGCAGGCAAAAAATAATGAGTTCAGTATGATTGCCCATGAAGCACGTCAAATATATTATGTGTTCACTATAGCAATTCCGACTCCGAGCCGCTTCTAGCTCCACTTGACCTGCGAGTCCCCCCGACGTGCCCGATCCCCTCAGCTCTCAGACAACTCCACCCGCGGGCACCCTCTCCGGAGCCGCACCCTCCACCACCCCCGAGCGAGGTCGAATCCTCCACCTGGACCTGAGCGGGATCGAATCGCGGCGCCTCCGGCAGGAGGTTCGAAATGCGGTTTCGGCTCAGTCCCTCCGTTCGCTACGGGAGCGCGACGAGGTGTGGGCCGGCCCGGGCGCCTGGATCCACTCGCCCCCGAGCGCCAGCGACAGCCCTGCGCTACTCTTCGCGAACCTGTCTCGCATCGCGGAGGCCGTGACCCCGGAGATGTCGATGCGCTGGCTCGCCACCTGTCGCTCGCGTCTCCTGTGGGTCGTGGCCTTCGTGGAGGGTCGACCCAACGGGGGCCACTCCGCCCGCATCGAGGGCATACTGCGCAGCCTGGACGGGCGGTTGTCCCTGATTCCCGAGCCCCGGTTCACCCCCTTGAGCCGACGGTGGGAGGGAGCGGAGGCCCGGGTCCGGGCGATCCTGGACCTTCTCCGCCCCGACTCCATCCTGGAGGTTCGAACTCTTCCGGCTCCGCTCCGCTTCCTCCTCCGGTTCGGCGACGGGAGTGCGGCAATCCTCGGCCCGGAGCAGCTTGGCGTGGGCGGTGCAGCGGCCGAGCTCCACCTCCTCACGGCCTCCCCGGGCCCCGGGGGCCGCAGCCTCCGGATCGGCAGCCGGAGAGGACCCGAGGGGAAGGGGTTCGTCCTGGAGGCCGAGGCCGTTCAGGAGTTGCTGGCGAAGGAGGAGAGCGCCGTGGACGTGCTGACCCCGGACCCAACGAGGGGGGCGGGGCCCATCGGGTCGCGCATCCGAGTCGCCCGACGCGACCAGGGCTTGAGTCAGGCCGACCTGGGGAAGCGGGTCGGAATGGCCCAGGCCGCGATCTCGAATCTGGAGCGGGGCGTGCACAGCCCGCGCATGGACACGCTGAAACGAGTCGCTGAGGGCCTGGGCCTCTCCGTGCCGGAGCTCCTGGCGTTCGAGGCGGAGGAGTAGGGCCGACCTATCCTGCGAGCTTCCCGGCCACCTCCACGAGGCGTCTCGTCTGGTGGTGGACCGCGGCGAGCTTGGCCTCGGGAATGTCCTTCTTGCCTTCGCGGATCTTCCACCACTTCTCATCCTGTCTCACCACCTCATCCGGGGCCGTCTCGGCGGACCTTCGGAGCCGGACCTCGGCGCCGGCCGCCTGGGCGGCCCTCACGGCCTCCCGTGCCACCTGCTGGTTCGTTCCGTGCACGGTGTAGTAGCTCACGGCCAACCGTAGATCGCTCACGATTACGCTCCAGGGTGTTGGGCTTCGGAAGGTGGGAGGGGCATGAAGCTCCACCTGCCATTCAAGATCAAAAACGGGGCGCGTTCGCTGTCCATATCCCCTGCGGACCTCAGCGATTGCCACCCTCCCCTCGCCGTGTCATCTTGTCCGGCGCCGTGGGCCAGGGGAACGGGGCCCGGGCCCTCGCCGTGCCTCGAATCCCGGGTTCGCCATGCACCCCATCGCCGCGGAGATCATCGGAACCGGCCTCCTCATCCTCTTCGGGGGCGGAGTCGTCGCAAACGTGGTCCTGAGCCGGACGAAGGGCCACCGATCGGGATGGATCGTGATCACCTGGGGATGGGCCATGGGGGTCTTCGTGGCCGTCTTCACGGTGGGGCAGTTCAGCGGGGCTCACATCAACCCGGCGGTGTCGGTGGGCCTCGCCGCCGCCGGCCTCTTCGACTGGAGCCTGGTGCTGCCCTACGCGGCGGCGCAGGTCCTGGGGGGCTTTCTCGGCGCGAGTCTCGTCTGGATCGCGTATCGGGATCACTTCGCCGCCAGCGACGATCCACTCCTCAAGTTGGCCGTCTTCTCGACCTTTCCCGAGCTCCGGAACCCGGTCTCCAACGTCCTCACCGAGGCGATCGCAACCTTCGCCCTCGTCTTCGGGGTCCTCTACATCTCCGACCCTGGCTTCGTGACGGCGGGGGGCGACTTTCTCGAGGTGGTCGTCATCGATGGCGAGGAGGTGGGCTTCGGGCTGGGCTCCCTCGCCGCCCTGCCGGTGGCTCTCCTGGTCCTGGGGATCGGCCTGGCCCTCGGCGGACCCACGGGATATGCGATCAACCCGGCCCGGGACCTGGGGCCACGGATCGCCCACGCCCTGCTTCCGATCCCCGGAAAGGGTCCGAGTGACTGGCGCTACGCCTGGGTCCCGGTCTTCGCTCCCCTCCTGGGCGCGGTCCTCGCCGCCGGCCTCTTCCTCGTTCTCTGACCGGGCCGAGCCCGACTGGTTCCCAGATCAGTAGCGCAGCAGGCTCGCCGCCCAGGTGAAGCCCGCCCCGAATGCAGCCAGGCACACGAGGTCGCCTCGTCCGACGCGTCCCTCGGCCACCGCTTCGCTCAGCGCGATGGGAATAGAGGCGGCCGTCGTGTTCCCGTAACGGTGGATGTTCGAGGCCACCTTCTCGGGGGGGATTCCCAGCCGATCCCGAACCGCCTCGGTGATCCGGGCGTTCGCCTGATGGGGCACGAGGTAGCCGATCTCGTCGGGGGTGATGGCCAGCGGCTCGAGCACCTCCTGAATGACCTCCGGGAACCTGCGCACCGCGTTTCGGAAGACCTCTCGTCCGTTCATGGACGGGGCGGTGTCCCCGGCCTGGATCTGCTCCGGCGCGATGAAGGGGGAGTCGCCGGAACCGGGCTTTCTCACGCAGAGGTCGAGGGCGTGGGCTCCTTCGCCGTGGAGGGCGTGGCCCAGGAGGCGGGACCCGGCCGCCCTGGCGCGCTCCTGGCTCCCCAGAGACCATGCCGGATCCTCGAAGGCCTCGACGCAGACGGCGCCGGCCCCGTCTCCGAAGAGCACGGCCGTGTCCCGTCCCTCGTCGCTGAGGCTCAGCCCCCGGGAGTGGACCTCGGCGCCCACCACCAGGATTCGGTCGTACATCCCGCTCCGGATGTAGGCGTCGGCGGTGGCCAGGGCGTAGACGAAACCGGTGCATTGGGTCCGCAGGTCCAGTGCGCCGACCGGGCCGATCCCGAGCTGGTGCTGGAGGAGGACCCCGTTTCCGGGAAAGTAGAGGTCGGGGGAGAGGGTGGCGAAGAGGATGAACTCAATCTCATCCGCCTTCCAACCGGCATCGTCCAGCGCTCGCCGGGCAGCGGCTTCGGCCAGGTCGGTGCACGAGGTGTCCTCGTCCACGAAGCGCCGCTCGCGAATCCCGGTCCGCTCCCGGATCCATTCGTCGGATGTGTCCATGAGGCGAGCGAGGTCGTCGTTCGTGACGATCCGGTCCGGAACGTGGTGGCCGATCCCGACGATGCGGGCGGATGGAGTTCTCACGCGGGCCTCCCTGGGGCGAGTGGATGATGAAGAGAAAGGTTCTCCGAAGAGGCGAAACGGACCGAAGGTAGTGGGTGGGTCCTCGGCGGGCACGTCGGGCGCCCTTCACCGTCACGACGCCGATCCCTCTCCGTTACGAGCTCGTGATCGGGCCCACCCCGGCGTTCCCCACCTTCAGGGAGGTGTCTCAACTTCATCCCCATCCAAAAGGATTCACCATGTCCGAGCCCTTCGTCCCTCCGACCTGGCTGGGTCGGATCTCCCGCCGCGAGTTCCTCCGCCGGGGCGGCCTCACCGGGGCCGCTGCAGCCTTCCTTCCAGGCCGCCTCCTTGCGGACCCCTATGAGCCGTACCGAATCCCGGTGCCGGACCGGCGCCCCATCCGGATTCGCGGGGTGGTCCGGGCGGGGGACCGCGGTGTGGGAGGTGTGCCGGTCACCGACGGGATACGGGTCGTGGACACGGCCTCGGACGGCACCTTCGACTTCGTGTCGAGCACGGCACGGGAGCACGTGTACCTCACGCTCCCCTCGGGGCACCGGATCCCCACGAGTTCGGCGAGGACGGCCCGGTTCTATCGTTCCATCGATCCAGGCGCAGGAGATGAGATGGAAGCCGTCTTCGACCTCGAGGCCATGGAGCGGTCGGACGAGGACCACACGGCGCTCCTCCTTGCGGACATCCAGACCCAGGACGCCGAGGAGATGGCTCAGTTCCATCGGGAGACGGTCCCGGACCTCGAGGGAACGCTCAGGGGACTCGGCGAGGAGGAAGCGTTCATCCTGGCATGTGGGGACATCATGTTCGATGACCTGTCGCTCTTCCCGGACTACGAGCGGGCGGTGGAGCGCCTGGGGATCCCCGCGTTCCAGGTGGTGGGGAACCACGATCTGGACTTCGACGGGCCCACGGAGGAGTCGTCGACCCGGACCTTCCGTCGGCGGTACGGACCGCGGTACTACTCGTTCGACCGTGGGAACGTGCACTACGTGGTACTGGACGATGTGTTCTGGCACTCGGCAGGGTACGTAGGCTACCTGGACTCGGACCAGCTGGCCTGGTTGGAGGAGGACCTGAAGCGGGTGGAGCCAGGGAGCCCCGTCGTCATCTCCCTGCACATCCCCGTGGAGGGCACGCGGGCCCTTCGTGAAGGGGCGAGTCGGCCCACACTGGGCGGCTCGGTGGCGAACCGCGACTTCCTGTACCGGATCGTGGAGCCGTACCGGACCCACTTCCTGGCGGGACACACCCATGACGGGGAGCACGTCTTCGAGCAGGGGACCCACGCCCAGATCAGCGGCACGGTCTGCGGGGCCTGGTGGACGGGTCCCATCTGCGGAGACGGAACACCGAACGGTTACGCCGTCTACGAGGCCCGTGGCGAGGAGATCCGCTGGCGCTACAAGTCCACGGGGCACTCCGACGACCATCAGATCCGGACCTACCCTCGGGGCGCCGTCCCCGGGGCCCCCGACGAGGTGGTGGCGAACATCTGGAACTGGGATCCGGAGTGGAGCGTGGTGCTCTACGAGGGTCCGGATCGGCGTGGTCTCATGTCGAGCCGGGTGGAGGTGGACCCACTGGCGGCCGAGATCTACGGACCCGAAGGCCTGCCGGAGAAGCGACCCTGGGTGCGTCCCTACCCGACCCGGCACCTCTTCTTCGCCCCCACCGACCCCGGGGCCCGGGAGCTCCGGGTCGAAGCCACGGACCGCTTCGGGAACAGCTGGTCGGCCCCGATCGAGGAGGTCTCATCGTGAGCGGCGCTCCGGGCGCATCGCCTCGGCATGGGTGGTCCAGGATGGCCGGGGTCGGGCCTTTCGTCCGGGTTCTCGCGACCGCCCTCGTCCTTGTTCCGGTTTTGGCGGGGGGCTCTCGGTCTCATCCGGCCCCCGTCTTCGCCGTTTCGGAGGCGGAGGCGTCACATCTCCCGCCCCGGGAGGTGCCGGCGTCGACCCCGGGGGCATTCGCAGCGGTCATGGATCCCTTCGGCACGGCTCCGGCCCGCCATGTCGTCTTGATATCGGTGGACGGGCTCCGGCCCGAGTTCTACCTCGAGGATCGCTGGCCGGCCGTGATGATGCGGCAGATGGCCCGGGAGGGGGCCCACGCGAAGGGGGTGAGGGGTGTGCATCCCTCGGTGACCTACCCTTCGCATACGACGATGGTGACCGGCGCGATGCCCGCCCGCCACGGGATCTTCTACAACTCCCCCTTCGAGGAGGGAGGGCAGACGGGCAGGTGGTACTGGGAGGCCGAGCACCTCACCACACCCACCCTCTGGGATGGCGTCCGAGAGGCCGGCGGGACCTCCGGAGCCCTCTGGTGGCCCGTCACCGTCGGAGCTGACATCGACTTCAACCTCCCTGAGGTATGGCCCCTGGAACCGGACGGGGACCGGACGGAGACGCTTCGGGCCCACGAACATCCCAGGGGCCTGCTCGCCGAGCTCGAGGCCGGAGCGGTGGGTCCCCTGGACGACCGGTTCCGCGGGGCGTGGCTCTCCCGGGCGGACCGAATGGCGGCGATGTCTGCTTACATTCTGGAGCACAAGCAGCCGAACCTGCTCCTCGTCCACTTCACGACGACCGACTCACACCAGCATTCGTACGGCCGGGAGCATCCCCTGGTGGAGCGTGCGGTGCAGGCCGTGGATCGGGGCATCGCCCGGATCGTGGAGGCCGCAGAGGAGGCCGGGATCCTCGAGGAGACCGCATTCATCATCACGGGGGACCACGGGTTCTCCGACATCCACACCGTCCTGGCTCCCAACGTGTGGCTCGTGGAGGCGGGGCTCATGGAAGACCGTCCGGACCGGGGGGATTGGCGCGCCACCTTTCACACCTCGGGGGGGTCGGCCTTCCTCAAGCTCAGGGACCCTGAAGATGAAGCAGCCCTTGGAGAGGTCCAGGAGATCCTTGCCGGCCTCCCTCAGGCGACGCGGCGGCTCTTCCAGTTCATCGATGCGGACCGGATGGCCGAGATCGGTGCCGATCCGTCCGTGGCGTTCAGCCTCTCGGGTGTGAACGGCGTCGCGATGAGTCCGGCCCGATCAGGAGCTGCGATCCGATCGGGGAGCGGGGGCACCCACGGTCACTTTCCCGACTTCCGCAACATGGAGACCGGGTTCGTCGCCTGGGGCGCCGGTATCGAGGCCGGCGCCCGTGTCCCCCTCATGGGGATGGAGGATATCGCCCCCGTCGCCGCCCACCTCCTCGGGCTCCGCATGGAGATGCCCGACGGTGTCCTCTTGCCCGGACTGGTCGTCGATCCGCCCCAACCCCCAAGAGTGCCCGTAGAGGAGGAGGCCCACCGGGACCACTACCGCTCGTTCCCTTCGACAGACTCGCTGGCGTCCTATCTCGGAGCGGGTTCGGGGGCCGGGGTCCAGATCAGCGCTCACAGGGGGGGACCCGAGCCAGGCCTCCCGGAGAATGCGCTCCCCACCTTTGAAAAGTCTCTCGGGTACGGCCCCATGCTGATCGAGCTGGATCTCCGCGCGACTTCAGACGGCCGCGTCGTAATCCTTCACGATGAGACGCTCGACCGGACCACCTCCGGAACCGGCCGAGTGGGCGACCACGCTGTGGAGGAAGTGAAGAACCTCCGTCTCCGGCAGGAGGACGGGTCGCTCAGCGACGCCTGGCTCTCCTCACTTCAGGAGGCTCTCGAATGGGCCGATGGGAGGGCGGTTCTTCGGCTCGACGTGAAGGCGGGTGTGACTCCGGAGATGGTCGTGTCCGAGATCCGTGCGGCCGAGGCGTTCAACCGAGTGATGGTCATCGCCCAGGGAATGGAGGAGGTGGCCGAGTACCAGAGGCTCGCCCCGGAGCTCGTTCTCTCGTTCTGGCACGATCCGGAGGGGGACGGCGTGCTCTCCCTCGAGGCGGCCCAGGAGCTTGTGGCCTCCGAGTTCGATCGTTCCCGTTTCGTCGTGGGCGCAGGATCCACCCGGAACGGCTGGAACGAGGCCGCCCTCGAACTCCTTCGCGCCCACGGAATCCGAGCGATGGTCAGTACCTTCGGTGAGACCGATCTTGCCGCGATGGAGGAGGGCCGCTGGGAGGTCTTCTGTCCGTTGGTCGAAGCTCAGGTCGGCGTCCTGATCACTGACGCAGTCGAGTCGGCGGCCCGAGCGGTCCAGGAGTGCTGACGGCTCGAACCGCCAGATGAAGGCCGTCGTCCGGGTGGGGTCGATCGAGGGATTGGAGGAGACCCCAACGACAATGCGCCGGGAACTCCACGGTGGAGCTCCCGGCGCATTCCAGTTCGAGACGACGATGTCGCCCTCCGGGGTCAGAAGTGGTACCGGACCCCCAACTGGATCTGGTAGGGTGCGCCGGAGAGGCTCGTGGTGCCCACGTTCTCGTTCACGGCGTACTCGTACTCCTGCCGATCCGCGTCGAATCCGGTGACGTTGAGGAGCGTCTCGCGGTTCCCGACGGACCGGATCCCGCCCCAGTCGGAGTTCAGAAGGTTTCCGAAGTTGAAGACGTCCAGGACGAGTTCGGCTCGCTGTCCGTTGATCGTCTGGAAGCTTCGGGTGGCCCGGACGTCGATCCGGTTCCTCCAGGGGTTCGTGCCTCCGTTCCGCTCTGCGATCGACCCCAGGCTCTCCCGGATGAAGTCCCTCGCCAGGTTGTCGGGGTTGTCGAGCACCCGACGCATCCCCTGTGCGATGTGGTCCGGCGTGTTCGGGTCGTCGGGATCGAAGACGTAGGCCAGGTTGTTGTTACCCTGACCGTCTCCGGTGATGTCGCTCCCCACCATGAGCGAGAAAGGGGTGCCCGACTGTCCCACGTAGCGGCCGCTCAGCCTGAAGCCCCAGAACGCCGGCAGCTGACCGAAGGCGACGACCTTGTGGCGGAAGTCGTAATCGGACGGCCCCATGTCCCCGTCGAGGTCACGGTGATCTCCAGCCACGGGGTTGTTGATGACCGGGTTGCAGCAGTTGAAGGATACGTTGTCCCGGGTCTCGTTGAGGGTATACGACGCGCTCAACATGGCCCCACCATCGAAGGGCAGCATGGCGTCGAGCACCAGTGCCCGGTTCTCCGAGGATCCGGTGTCGACGAGTTCGAAGACGCGCCCGAATCCGGGATCGAGTCGGGCCGCGTTCACATCCGGACGGCCGTTGGAGCCGATCGCCTCCGGGGGTGTGAGTACGGGACGCCCATCCGCCAGCCGGAAGGCCGGCTCCGCGACCAGGTTTCGGTCGATGTAGGCATAGTTTCGCTGCGTTCTCGAGAAGAGAAGGTTCGCCCCCAGCGATGCGAATCCCAGATCGTGTCGGTATGAAACGTTCCCCTTCCATAGAACGGGCATCTGGAAGTCAGAGCTGATCACGTTCACGGACTGGGGAGCCTGCTGAACGTCATTTCCCGAGGGGATGCCCGGGACCCGGGACTGGTCCTGGCGAAAGCCCTGGAAGTCGGGGAAGGGGACCTGATCCCCGGTGAGGGTGATGTCGGCGAACTGGTTCCCCGTGCCAAGAAAGGCGTTTACGGAGGTCCAGTTCAGCGCCTGGGCCTTGAAGGCGCCGCCCCCGATCTGGAGGAGCCGTGAGCCGTCCCGGTGCGGATCCCAGGTCACCTGGACGCGGGGTTGGAAGCCCAGAAGATCGGCACCCGGGAACTCGTCCGTCCTCAGGCCGAAGACCCGCTCCACCTCGGGGTTGTACTCGGGGGAGTTGAGGAAGGTGTGGGTGTCCCATCGAAGTCCCGCCTGCAGCGTCAACTCGTCCGTGGCTTCGTATTCGGTCTGTCCGAAGAACCCGATCCACGCCGCCCGGGGCTCGGCGAAGACGAAGCGATCCCCCAGCGGAGCCTGCCTCGAGAATCGGGAGGGATTCATGTTCTCGAGATCCTCGAGGGAGTCGAACTCGAAGAGCCCTCCCTGATTGTTCGAGGTCTGGGACCGGTTCAGCGTGACCATGTTGTCGGTCCCGAAGGTCACCAGCTGATTCCCGAGCTGCCAGTAGGTGGTGTTCGTGAACTGAAGTTGCGTCTCGTTGTGCTGGGAGGGCGACAGCCGGTTGCCTCCGAACTGTACCCGGGTGTCTCCGGTCGTCTGGTTCGGAAGCTCCGAGCGGATCCGGACGAATCCTCGGGGGATGTCCGTGTTCGGGTTGTTGTGGCGGGCCAGGCGCACGACCTGCAACTTTGCCTCGTTGTTCACCCTGGGGCCCAGGGTGGAGCGAAGCTGAAGCATGGCCGCGCTTTCGAGAGAGCGGGAGCCTTCCTTCGCCTCAAGGAGCGTCAGGCGCTGATCACCCCCCCGGAACTCGGGGTCCTCCCAGCGGGTCAGGTTGTTTCGAAGTGTGAGCGTGTGGTTAGTGTCCAGCTGCCAGTCGACCCGGGCGAAGAGCGCCTGGTTCAGCGGGGACCGGGTGAACTGACCGAATTGCCGCTCTCTGCCTTCGAGCCCATACTGGCCCTCGAGGATGTCGAAGAGGCGGGATATGGAATCGGAGGCCACGCCGAAGTCCACCTCGTCCTCGGGTCCCCGGATGTCCCCGCTCACGAAGGGCGTGGCCTCGACCTGCTGTTCGTACGCGGCGAAGAAGTGAGCCCGGTCCCGGACGATTGGGCCCCCGAGTGACGCCCCGAACTGGGTCTGCCTGAAGTCCTCGGGGGCACGGCCCTGGAAGTCCGTGGTCGTCAACTGTTCGTTCCGATGGAATCCGAAGATCTGCCCTCTGAAATCGTTCGTGCCCGCACGGGTCACGGCGTTCACTCCGCCGCCGGAGCGGCCGTACGTCACGTCGTACTCGTTCCGAGTCACCTCGAATTCTCGAATCGCGGCCATGGACAGGGTGTACGCACCCTGCCCGGAGGTGCCTCCCGAAAGACTTCGCCGTGTGGACATTCCATCCACCAGGTATTCGGTCTGGGTGCCGCGCTGACCCCCGATGGAGAGGTTCCGGCCCCCGGTCTGGATGAAGGTGGGGTCCAGAGTGGCCAGATCCGTGAAGTCTCGTCCCTGTGCCGGGAGGGACTCCAGGGCTTCTCCCCGGATGCTGGTCGCACTGCTGAATCGGGCCGCGACCTCCCGAGCCCGGTCGGAGCGAACCAGGATCTCCTCGAGCTCGACCGCCGATACCGGGAGCTCGAAGTCGACCCGGATCTGGTCGCCCAGGTTCAACTCAAACCCTTCTTCCTGAACCGACTGGAAACCCACGCTCTCGGCCCGGACCGAGTAGGGTCCGCCGAGGGGAAGCTGACGCAGGTTGTACTGGCCGCGCTCGTTCGTAATGACCGAGTTGGTAAACCCGGTTGACTCGTTCGTGACGGTGATCTGTACGGCGGCGAGTCGCTGGCCCTCTTCGCTCACGACGGTTCCGCTCATCGCGGCCGAGGAGGCCTGGCCGGCTAGAGTCGAAGGGGTTGCGCTCGCGAGCGTGAGCGCAATCGTCAGCGCACTTGCCGTCAAGCCGAGGAGTGGGGCGGCCCGGGGTCCGCGAGCGGACGAGGGCCGGAGTGAACTTCGATGCATTGTATCATGTCCTCCAATAGGATTCGAATCCGACGGTGAGGATGGACGACCGGAGCGACGGAATGCGCACGAGAAGTGCATTCCCGATCGGACCTTCCGGGTCTGTCCAGGGGAGTCACCGAAATCCTAAGGGAGGGGTGTAGCGGTCCTGTGACGGAGGACCGAGATAGGGGTAACGGCGTCGTGACGCACCATCCGGCTCGCTTCCCAATCCGCTTGTCCGGAGCTGGGGCTTGCGGGTACCCTGATCTTCAGTGCGTCCGGTCTCAGGCTCGGATTCGCTGGGCGGTGGAGACGGCGGAAGCCCTCACGGCCAAGCGGGGCTTGACCGCGGAAGGGTGAACGAATCCGGTCCCGGACCGCGGGGCCTGCAACCATGGAGGTCCATGCCTCGTCCTGCCCGATCCCCTTGGCGGAAGGCCGTCTTCGACGTCGTCTTCGAGACTCATACCACAGCAGGGAGGGCATTCGACGCCGCCCTCATTGTTGCCATCCTGGGAAGCGTCGCCGTAGCTCTGCTGGAGTCGATGTCCGCGGTCGATCAGCCCCATCCCGCGGTGTTTCGGCGGCTGGAATGGGGATTCACGCTGCTCTTCACCCTGGAGTACGCGGTTCGCCTCTGGTGTGTGAGCCGAGCCCGGAAATACGCTACCAGTTTCTTCGGTATCGTCGATCTTCTGGCGCTCCTTCCCACCTACCTTTCCATTTTCATCCCTGGAGCGCAGGGTCTGATCGTGATCCGTTTGATCCGGCTCGTCCGGATCTTCCATGTGTTCAACATGAGGCGCTTCCAAGAGCCTGCCAGGGCGATCCTGAGTGCACTCCGATCCTCGCGCTATCCCCTCCTGGTCTTCCTGACCGGGCTGCTCTCCGCCGTGGTCTTCATCGGCGCCCTGATGTACGTGGTGGAAGGCCCGGCCGCCGGCTTTTCAAGCATTCCCGTCGGGATCTACTGGGCGGCCGTGACCCTTACCACCCTGGGCTACGGCGACCTGGTTCCCATCACGGCGTTGGGTCGGGGGCTCACCACCGTAATCGTCCTCATGGGCTACTGGGTTCTCGCGGTTCCAGTGGCGATCATTTCGGTGGAGCTGTCTCGAGCGGTGGCAAGCCCTGGCCGAGCTTCGAAACTGCTCTGCAAGGA
>SKKH01000227.1 GCA_007121555.1 Gemmatimonadota bacterium
CGCCAGTGCACGGCGGCCCAGGTGGAGGTCATGATCCGGGGATGGAAGAAGCTTAGCCGGAAGGAGGAGCTGGACGTGGAGCGGGAGCGGCACCGGAGCCGGTTCCTCTCCGTCTCTCCGGATGAGGACGGGATGTACCGGGTCCGAGGCCGGCTGGACCCGGAGGTGGGGGCGCTTCTGATGCGGGCGCTGGAAGCGGCTGGGGACGCCCTCTTCCGGTCGGACCGGGACTGGGCGCCGGAGGGCGGGACGCGGGGACCGGTGGTCCAGGAGATCACACCGCGTCAGCGACGGGCCGACGGGCTGGGGCTCGTGGTGGAGCAGGCGATGCGGATGGGGTTCGGGTGGAGGGACGGAGAGAGTGGGAAAGGGGATGCGGGTAAGGAAGTGGACGAAGACGCTTCCGCGGAAACTCGGCATGAGCCGGGAGCATATGAAGATGGGTCACACGGAATGTGGGTGGATGAGGCCCAAGCATCAGATGGGGACCGGGCACCGATCTCCGGGACCCGTCCCGAGCGCTACCAGGTCGTGCTACATGTGGATGCGGCCACCCTCCGGAGCAACGACGGGGACGGACAGGGCGCCAGAACCAAAGGCTCAATCTCCCACGTCCCCGGCCGTTCCCACCTCTCGGACGGGACCCGGGTCTCCGCGGAAACTTCCCGCCGGCTCTGTTGTGATGCCGGGGTGGTCCAGGCCATGCGCGGAAGCGAGGGCGAGGTGCTGGACGTGGGTCGGCGGACCCGGACGATCCCGCCCGCGCTCCGCCGGGCCCTGGAGATCCGGGATCGGGGATGCCGGTTCCCGGGGTGTGGACTCCGGTTCACCGAAGCCCACCACATCGTGCACTGGGCCGATGGGGGTGAGACGAAGCTCTCGAACCTGGTCCTCCTCTGCCGTTTCCATCACCGGGCTGTTCATGAAGAGGGGTTCACGGTGAGGATCCTTCGAGGGCGGTTTGGTCCGCGGGGGATATCCGGTGGGAGCGGGGGAGCGGGTGGGAATCGGGGATCGGGTGGAGGGCAGGGTTCCCGGCCCACCGACCCGATCCGGTTCTTCGACCGGACCGGCTGGCCGCTGCCCGACGCGGCGCCTCCTCCCGCCCTGGGGAATCCCCTTTCAGCTCTCCTTAGAACTCAGCGACGACAAGGGGTGCGCCCCGATGGCAACACAGCCTCGGCCCGGTGGCGCAGGCTCGGGGACATTCCGTGGGAGCTCGAGGCCCGGGCCCGGGAGGCACTGGACTCGTGAGGCGGGTGTCTAGCCGAAGCCCCGTGCGGCCTTCCGCCCACCCTCCCACGCCGCCCCCAGGCTGACGCCCCCCCGCCAGTTCCCGATCAGGCGAAGCCCGGGGAGGGCCTCCTCCACTCTGGCCACCGCGGCGATTCGGTCCAGGTGTCCTCGGGTGTACTGAGGGATCGCCCGGGGCCATCGGGTCACGAGGGCGAGCTCGGGTTCCCCCCGGGCCCCCAGGAGATCCTCGAGCTCCCGGAGGACCTCGGCGACGAGGGGCTCATCGGGGACGAGGGCGCGGTCCGGGGTCCGGGCGCCCCCCACGAAGTTCACGGTCACCACCCGGTCCGTGCGGTTTCGGTCCGGGAAGATCGTATCGGGCCAGAGGGATCCCAGGAGGGTGCGCCCCTCCCGTGAGGGGGCCAATAGCCCGAACCCATCCAGGGAATGGGCGATCCGGTCCCGCCGCCAGATGAGGTGCACGAGGGTCACCGGGGCGTAGGGGATCCGGGTGAGGGCGTGAATTCCCTCCTCCACCAGAGGGTGGGGCGGGCTGGAGGCCCGCTCCCCGAGCCCTTCGAGGAGAGAGGCGGTGACCGCAGCAGGCACGGCCAGGACGACGGCGCGCGCATCTACGGTCTCATTCGCGCCACTGGAACTCCCGCTGAGATGGACCCGCCAACCCTGGCCGCTGGACCCGGAACGGGGCGTGATGCCCTCCACCCGGGTTCCCGTGCGCACCGTGTCAGGCCCGAGGGCCCGGGCGACTGCGATGGGCCACGCCTGAAGCCCCTCATCGAAGCTGCAGATCCGGGAGCGGCGGGCTGCATCCTCGGCATCGTCGTCGGAGGCATTCCCGCCTCGCCGCGCCCACAGGCGCTCGAGCCCGCCTCGGAGGAGACTCCCGTGCTCCCGCTCCATCATCTGGAGTTCGGGAAGGACGGCAGCCACCGAGAGCGCTTCGGGGTCTCCCGCATAGACGCCCGAAACGAAGGGGTCGACGAGTCGGGCGGCCACCTCGGGACCCAGACGGCGCCGGGCGAAGGCGGCGACGGACTCATCGCTCCCTTCCCTCGCCTCCTCGTTCCCCGACCCCGAGCCGCGGAAGGGCTCAGACAGGAGACGGAGCTTCCCCTGGGCCGAGAGGAGGGGGGTTCGGAGAAGTCCCACCGGACCAGAGGGAAGGGCGACCGGAGCTCCGTCGTGCACCACGTAGCGCCGGGCCCCCTCGTGTGAAGCCTCGAGCCTTCGACCCCTCAGCCCCACTTCCTCCAGGGTGGCCAACAGCTCAGGATCCCGGGTCGACAGGGTCTGGGGACCCAGGTCCAGGACCGTCCCATCGTCGAGCCGTCGGGAGCGAACGACGCCCCCGACCTGGTCCCAGGCCTCGAGCACGAGGACCGGGAGCCCCTGCTTCCGGAGGGTCCATGCCGCTCCCAGGCCGGCGATCCCGCCCCCTACCACGACGATCGGCTCCATTCCCCTCCTTCTGATGGCTCAACTCGGATTGATGGCTCAACTCGGACCGCGCTTCGCCAACTTCGCTACGGACTCTGCCCCTCGTCGTCCAGGTACCCCCGGCCGTCCACCGCCAACGCCCGGCTCGGATAGACGAAGACCGGGTTCAGCTCCACCTCGACGAGCTCGGGGTGGTCCATGGCGAACCGGCCCAGACGGAGGATCAGGTCCACGACCGGGGTGCGGTCCACCGGCGACCCTCCCCGGTACCCATTCAGAAGGGGGGCGATCCGGAGTTCGTCGAGCATCTCTCGCAGCTCCCCCCGGCTGACCGGCAGGATCCGGGTCGCGGAGTCCGCCAGGAGTTCGACCCGGGTCCCACCGGCAGCCACGGTCAGAACCGGTCCGAAGGAGGGATCGCGCTGCACGCCCACCAGGAGTTCCACCACAGGGGGTGGGAGGTGGATCGCCAGCAGAACCCCCCGGATCCCGGGCTCCATACCGCTCCGGATCGCGTAGTCGCGGACCGAGGCCACAGCCCCAACCACAGCCGAGCCCACCGCCTCGGGGGAGGTGAGCCCGAGCACCACCCCTCCAGCCTCCGTCTTATGCGTCACCGATGTCGAGACGACCTTGGCCACCAGGGGGCGGTCCGGGGAGACCCCCATGGCCTCCGCGACCTGATGAGCCTGCTCCGGATCGGGACAGTACCGGCCCTGGACGAGGGGTACGCGGTAGCGCTCGAGGAGCACCCGAAGCTCAGGCTCCAGGAGGAGCCGGCGACCCTCGGAGCGCACGCGCTCGAAGAACCCGCCCTCCGGAACGTCCACCCGGAGGGCCGAGGGCGCGCCGCGTGGGGGACGGCGCGTGGGTCGCCCCCGCTCCCAGAGGGCGGCCAGGGCCCGGCAGGCGGTCTCGAGAGAGCCGATGACCGGGATGCCCTCGTGCGCGAGGGTCCGGAGGGGGGGAGGACGCTCCTCGGCGAAGATCGAATGAACGACCAGGGGAATCCCGCTGCGTCGGGCCAGGCGGGCCATCTCGGTGGCGGTGGCCTCCTCGGCGGCCTGGAGGTGCTCCGAGAAGCGGAGATGGTACCCTCCGAAGAGCCCCACCAGGAGGACGGCTGAGACCTGCGGGTCCTCCAGGATGATCGTCAGCGCCCGGTGGAACACATGGGGGTCTCGGTCCGCCGCCCCGGCCAGATCCACCGGGTTGCCGAGGCCGGCGGCGGCCCCCAGGAGATCGCGGAGACGATCCCGGGTGAGGGGCGAAAGCGGGGCGAGGGGGACCTGGACCTCGCTGAGGACGTCGCTGGCCAGCGTCCCCTGCCCCCCACCGTCCGAGAGAATCACGACGCCACTCCCCCGACGAGCCGGGGGCTGGGAGGCCAGGGCCGCTCCGACCGGGAGGAGCTCGTCCGAGCGATCCACCCGGATGACGCCGCCCTGGCGGAGGGCGGACCGGACCATTGCATCGCCGGACCCCAGCGCCCCGGTATGAGAGCGGGCGGCCCGCTTCCCGGCCTCGGAGCGACCCCCCTTCAGGAGCACGACGGGCTTCCGGCGGCTCACCTTCCGTGCGGTCTCCAGAAAGCTCCGGCCCGCCCCGAATCCTTCGGCGTGGATCAGGACGGATTCGGTCGTCCGATCCTGCGCCAGGTAGTCCAGGTACTCGTGGAATCCGATGTCCGACTCGTTGCCCACCCCGACGCAGAGGGAGAAGCCCCCTGAGCCCCGGGTCGCCGCCTCCTTGAGGAGGGCAAGGGTCACATTCCCCGACTGGGTCAGGAGGGCCATCCGACCCCGCGGAACCAGGGGAACGCCGATCAGGTCCAGGCCGATCGAGAGGTTCAGGAGGCCCGAGGTGTTCGGTCCGACGAGCCGGACGCCGCCCGCACGGGCCGCGCCCCGGAGGCGAGCCTCCAGCGCCTCTCCCTCCTCGCCCAGCTCCCGGAACCCCACGGCCAGAACGAGAGCGCCCGGAACGCCAGCTTGACCACACGCCGCAAGGACGTCGGGGGTGGAGGCGGCGGGGGTGCAGACGACGGCCAGCTCGACGGGGGCCTCGAGCTCGGACAGGTCCTCGACCACCGAAAGTCCCAGGATGGTCCCACCCCGGGGGTTCACCGGGACGATGCGTCCACCGAAGCCCCGGGACTGGAGGGCCCGGAGGACCTGGTGTCCCCGCTTCGTCGGGTCCTGCGAGGCTCCGACCACCGCCACCGAGCGAGGCGCCAGGACCGGACGGAGGGGGTGCTCCCTCAGGGGGTCGGAGTGCCTCACGGGCTCCTGTTCTCCACTCGCCGCCGCGACTCCTCCCGCCCCCGCTCCTCGCCCTCCGAGGGCTCGGAAAAATTGGGGCGACGCCCCTCGGCGAAGGCCCTCAGCCCCTCCTCCCAGTCCGGGGTGCCCATGCAGGCCAGGAGTCCTTCGGCTTCGATCTCCATGATCCGATCGAGGGTGGCTCCGCCGGCGGCCTCCCGGAGGAGCTCCTTCATGAGGCGAAGGGAGCGAGCCGAGCGGGAGGCCAGCGTGCGAGCCAGCGCGAGGGCCTCTGTCACAGCCTGATCGGGGGACGTGATCCGGTTCACCATTCCCATGGTCTGCGCCTCCTCGGGGGTGAAGAACTCCCCCAGGAGGAGGAGCTCCCGGGCCCGGGCCAGCCCGACCCGGCGAGGGAGCGTCCACCCCACCCCACCTCCGACGAAGGTTCCCAGCGCCGCCTCCGGAAGGCGCAGGCGCGCCCTCCGATTGACCACGATGAGGTCGGCGGAGAGGGCCAGCTCGAGCCCGGCCCCGATGGCGTGTCCGTTCACGGCGGCCACCACCGGGAGGGGCGAACGCTGGAGGGTGCGGTTCGCCTCCTGGGCCAGGTGGACGTAGCGCTTGTGGGTCTCGCGCTCCGGGGTCTGCCGCGCCGTGGGGCCCCCGCCTCCGGGCCCGCCCTCCTCGGATGAGCGCGGGCCGGTCTCCTCCGGCGCCCCCGCGCCCTCCGACCCGCGACCGTGCTCCTTCAGGTCGGCTCCCACACAGAAGGCCCGACCCGCCCCCGTGATGACGAGGGCCCGGATCCCCGATTCTCGTCGTGCCCGGTCCTCTCCGGCCATGAGCGCCCGATACATCTCGGGGGTGACCGCGTTGAGACGGTGCGGGCGATTCAGGATCAGGAGTGCGACGGGGCCCCGCCGATCCCAGAGGAGGGGAGGCGGGGCAGGTGTGGAGGGCTCCATGGGGGGGCCACCTGGCGTGGAGGGCGTAGCGTTCCATAATATGGAACTGAGTTCCATAAAATGAGACTCTCTCCAACGTACGGGACCACTCGATGCTTCGCCAGGCCATGTCGGTGCTCCGTCTCTTCTCCCGGGACCGCCCCGAACTCGGAGTCGTGGAGACCGCTGATCTCCTGGACCGACCCCGAAGCTCCGTCTCCCGGTGGCTTCGGGACATGGCCGACGCCGGCTTCCTGGTGCGGGATCCAGCGTCGGGGCGGTACCGCCTCGGCATGGAGCTGGCCGCCCTGGGCGAGCTCTCCCGTCGGTCCACATCTCTGCAGAAGGTGGCCCGCCCCGTGCTCGAGGCGCTGGTACGGGATACCGGAGAGACCTCGAATCTGGTGATCCTGGAGGGCGAATTCGGGGTGAATGTGGAGGTGGTCCAGAGTCCTCGCCCCGTGAAGCATGTGGGGGTGCTGGGCCGTCGCCTGCCCCTCCACGCCACCGCGGCCGGCAAGGTGCTCCTGGCCGGGCGCCCCGACGAGGAGATCGCGGCGATCCTGGCGGGCGAGCTTCCTCGTCTGACTGGATTCACCTTCTGCGACCGGGCGCGGCTCGAGGAGATCGTGGCACGGGTCCGGGTGGAAGGGTTCGCCACCGCGTGGCGGGAGCTGGAGGAGGATCTGGCCGCCGCCTCCGCCCCGGTCCGCGACCACACCGGTGAGGTGGTGGCCGCCGTGACGACCAGCGTGCCCGTGTCCAGGATCTCCCGGGAGGCCTTACCGGAGCTGGCCCGAAGGGTGCGGGTCGCCGCCGACGAGGTGAGCCGGGGGCTCGGGGCTCCCGAAGCTGGGATGTCTCCCCCTTCATGACCTCCCCTCGCCCCCGGGCATCTTGTAGCTTCGGAGGGTCGTCCCGGGCTCTGTCCCCAACCGCCCCGACACCCG
>SKKH01000020.1 GCA_007121555.1 Gemmatimonadota bacterium
GGAGCTTCGGGTGGCCGCGTTCCGTCACCTCGACGACGCCCCGCTCCTGAGGTTCCTGGGGGTGGAAGGGCGGGCGGCTGAGGAGGGTCGCAGCTCCACCTACACGGACCTCCGGGGTGAGCTCTCTCCCGAGGCTCGGCGCTTCTGGGACGCCCATCCCGAGGAGATCACCCGGGGGATCGTCCACTCAGGGAAGTTCGAGCGGTACCTTCAGCGCTTTCGCCGCTGGGTCCTTCCCCTGGTCCACCGCGAGGCGAAGATCGAGGCCCTCCGTGAAGACCGACCCGTCGAGGCGCGCCGGGCGTTCTACCGCCTCGAGTGGGACACGCGCCGTTGGCGGATCCTCTTCCGGCTCTTCTTCAGTCGCAGGGTCATGGGATGGATGGGACGGGATCCCGCCTTCTTCGATCACGTCGAGGGTGAGGTGAGCCGGCGCATCCTGGACCGGACCCGCTACGCCCTCACCGAGCTGCCGGCCCGGTCCAACCCCTACCTGGCCTACATCCTGACGGGCACCTACCCGCCCGAGGCCCGCCCCCTCTACCTCCGCCCGGGCCGCATCCAGGAGATTCGGGCGCGCCTGGACCGGATGGAACTCCACCTGGGCAGCGCAGAGGAGGCTCCAGGCGAGTTCGACGGGATGAACCTCTCGAACATCTTCGAATACATGGCCCCGGAGGATCACGAGGCGTGCTACCGTGCCCTCGTCGAGAAGTCTCGCCCCGGCGCCCGCCTAGCGTACTGGAACCTCCTGGTACCCCGGGCGTCCCCCGCGGAGCTGGATCACCGAGTGAGACCACTGGAGTCGTTGGGGGAGGAACTCCACGCCCGGGACCAGGCGTGGTTCTACCATGCCTTCCGGGTCGATGAGGTCAGGGAGCCATGATCCAGGAGCTCACCCGCGCCCTGGGGGTGGGGGGCGTCTTTCTTCTCATCTTCGGGGTGGCGGAGGTCTCCCGGCGCTGGGCCCCTCCTCCCGAGTGGACCCGGAAGTTCGTGCATGTGGCCGGAGGACTCGTCGCGGCCACCCTCCCCTGGGTGTTGGAGAGTCACTGGACCGTTCTGGGCCTCGGGGTGGCCCTGGGCGGGCTGCTCTGGGGAACCCGGCGCATGGGGTGGCTCCAGAGCGTCCACGGGATTCGCCGCGAGACCGAGGGGGGGCTCTACTTTCCCCTGGCCATCTACCTCCTCTTCCTCCTGGCGGCCGATCAGCCGGTCTTCTACCTGACGGCCGTGCTGGTTCTGGTCGTGGCGGACACGGCCGCGGCGATCCTGGGCAGTTCGTACGGGCGCACCACGTACGAGGTGGAGGAGGATCACCGCTCGGTGGAGGGCTCCACGGTGTTCTTCCTCATGGCCTTCCTCAGCGTCCACCTGCCCCTCCTCCTCCTCACCGACCTGGACCGGGGTGCGGTGGTCCTCATCTCGCTCCAGCTCGCGCTCCTGGTGACCTTCTTCGAGGCGATCAGCCTGAAGGGGATGGACAACCTGGTGGTGCCCCTGGGCACGCTGTACCTCCTGGTGAAGCTCACCCCCCAGGACGCCGTCGTCATCGCGGGTCAACTCGTCGCTCAGCTGGGAATCATCGCCGTGATCGGCGTCGTGGCCTGGCGCTACCGCTTTCTCACCATGAGCGGAGCCCTGGCCCTCATGCTCTTCTTCTACGGGGCCTGGTCGCTGGGAGGCCCGGAGTGGGTCCTTGCCCCCACCCTGGCGATGCTGGGGTTCGTGGGGTTCCGGGGCTGGCTCCAGGAGGCCGCCGAGGCTCCGGATTCACGCTACCAGGTCCTGGCCCTCTTCTATGTGGCCATCGTGGCCGCCGTCCTCTTCGTGGCGAACAACACTTTCGAGACCCTCGTGTCACTTCCGCCGGGGTGGGAGGGGCTGGCCGTCGGCGATCCCTTCTATCCCCTGTATGTAGGGGCGGTCGCCGCCCACCTGGGCATCCTTTCCTGGGTGCTCCTGGACGGATCGTCCTTCCAGGGCGCGCGTCGTCGGCTCGTGGTGGGGGCCGCCTTCGTGGGAGCCTACCTCCTCGTGGTCCCCCTGGGAGTGCTCGCCCCGGACCTCCTGGACGGCGCCCTCTCCGGGGCTTCCCCCGCCGAGGAGGGACTGTGGAGGCCGGCAGGGGAAGGCACCGGTCCGGGATCCAACATGCTCCTGACCGCGCTCATGCTGCCGCTGAGCGCCCTCCTCTTCGCCGGCCTCCGTCGGATGCGGGCCGAGCCCCTGACCGGGCTCTCCGTTCTTCACGCCCAGACCGTCAGCGTCGCGGTGGCCACCCTCGCGGCCCTGCCCCTCCAGCTCCGATGGGTGGGGGTGCTCTGAGGGGCGAAAGAAGAGGAGGTGCTACGGGGAGTGGCCTCTGCAGGAACCGCCTTCTCTCCCTCAACTGAAATCCGCAGGGCCTCCCCTCAGCCCAGATCCAGAAGCGCCCTGAGCGCCCCCATGTCCGTCTTTGACTCGTGGCGAGGATCGCGGGGAATTCTGCCGACGGCGCGGATCTCGTCCACGGGAATGGGATCCAGGGCTGCCCGGAGATCCCGCCGCCCCTCATCGTCCAGCCGCCCACCTGGCACCTCCACGCAGAGCACCGCCCGGGACCCCAGCTCCGGGTCGGGCGCGCCGAGGAAGGCGGCGTGCCGGACCCGGGGGAGGGCAAGGGCCCGGAGCTCGGCCGGCAGGGGCCACCACTCCCTTTCCTCTCGCACCACTCGGGCTCCCACTCGCCCGAGGAGCCAGATCCAGCCCTCGGGGTCGAGGCGGGCTGCATCGCCCGTGCGGTGCCAGACCCGCCCGCTCCCCTGATCCCGTATCTTTGCCAGGGTTTCGGCCTCCGGGTCGCCCACGTATCCCTCGAGGACGTGATCTCCGGCCACGACCAGTTCGCCGGCCCCTCCCCTCGGTACCTCCCATAGGGGCCAGCCGCCCTGGTCCAGCCGGATCGGACCCTCATGGACCCGGAGAACGCGGATGGAGGTTTCCGGCACGGGCGGGCCGACGCAGAGGCCCTGGGGATGGGGCCCGCTCTCCCCGCCGCCCGGCTCCACCCCTCGTCCCCACGCCTCGAGCATCCCCTCCACCGAGATTCCCGAGATGGGTTCGGCCTCGGTGCTCCCGTAGATCACATGGGCCTGCCCGGTCACGACCTCGGACAGGAGTCGGGCCAGCGGGGGCAGGACTGGAGCGCCCCCGGTGAACAGGGCCCGGAGGGGGAGCGGCTTCCTTTCCTCCCGACACCAGGTGGCCAGCCGCTCATAGAAGGCCGGAGATCCGGTGGTCGTCGTGACCCCTTCGGCCACCATCTGGCGGTGGATGTCCGCCGGATCGATCTCCGCCGGCCTGCGGGGATCGAAGTCGGGGAGGACGCTGGGGACCCCTCCGGCCAGGTTGTTGAGCACGAAGATGGGGAGGGTGGGCATGTCGACGTCGTCGGCCCGGGGGGCCATGTGCCGGGTGAGGGCATGATGCTGGGCCCACAGAAACTCATGGGAGCGCACCGCGCCCTTGGGCTGCCCGGTGGTGCCGGTGGTGAAGGTGACCAGAGCCGGATTCTCTGCGGCCACCCGGGTGGTGGGAGGCAGGGGGCCCGCCGGCATCCTCTTGACCAGCCCTCGCCCCGGCTTCACCCGGAGGCGGAGGGGGATCCGGCGAAGCGATGGACTCAGGAAGCGCAGCCACAGCCCCTTCCGAACGCCGATGAAGGCCCGGGGGGCCGTGGCGGACACCGCGTCCTCCAGGCGCTTGCGGCCCGCCCAGGCATCCACGAAGACCACCGTGGCCCCCAGGTGGAGGCAGCCCAGGAAGACGCCGTAGAGATCGGCCGACATGGGCACCAGGACCAGGACACGGTCCCCGGGGCCGATCCCCTCCCGCTGGAGAACCCCGGCGGCCCGCTTCACCTCCACGGAGAGCTCCCCGAAGCTCACGCGGCGAACGCGGCCCCTTCGGTACTCGATGATCGCGGAACGGTCGGGGTGCTGGGCGGCTCGGATGTGGAGGGCGGATGCGATATTCGGGTTGTGGGCCTCGAGGTCGTCGGAGTGGGAGGCGTCTCCCTGACCCGCCGCCCCCTGGGGATCGCTCACGGGACCCACTCGAAGAGGGCGTAGCGACGAAACACATCACCGGAGTGCCGGGAGATGCGAGCCGATGGATTGTCCACATGCATGAGGGCGTGGATCAGGACCCGGTAGCCCTTCTCCAGGGCCAGTCGTCTGGGTTCGTCGATGAGGAGGGTTCCCAGCCCGCTCCCCCGGACGTCGTCGACCACGGCCGCGGTCTTGAGGATGAGGCGGGACGGGCGGTCGTCCACCTTCGGGCCTGCGGGGTCGGGGAGGGCGAAGAAGAACCCGGCCAGGCGCCCGGCCTCGTCCCGGGCCATCCGGACGAGGCCGGGGTCGAGGAGGGGGCGCACCCGCGCGTACATATCCCGGAACGGCTCCCACGCCAGGGGGGAGTAGAGGGGATTGGCAGAGAAGGCCTTCACGCTGAGGCGATGGATGTCGGCCAGCTCCTCCTCGAAGCGGTCCATCTCAATGGGCCGGATCCGGATCCCCAGCTGCGTGACGGCGACCAGGGCCCTGCTCCGTCCGGGATGGACCCGGGTCAGGTCTTTCACCGCCGCGCTCACGTACTCGGACCGTACCGCGAACCCCGCCCTGCGGAACGCCTCCGGGTAGCTGGGCGGATTCCAGGGCTCCATGAAGAAGGGGGGCTCCTCCGGTCCGCCCCCGACCGCTCGTTCCGTGACGACACGGTAGGAGGCCCAGGTGCTCCCGTTCATGGGACCCAGGACCCGCTGGGCGCCCGCCCCGGCCAGGTGCCGGCAAGCGCGGGCGAGTAGGGCGACCCCGGCGGGAGGCCCCTCTGTTTCATCGCCCACGACCTCTCCCTCGATCACCTGGAAGTGGCCGATGAGCCCCGAGCGCCCCGGAGCGCCCCGGAGTCCCTCCACCAGATCGAGGGAGGCCCGGGCCAGAGCTCTCCCGCCTCGATACGCGACGAGGACCTCGGTTCCCGGAGGAGGCGAAGTCCGCTCGCCGAAGGCCAGCGGTCCTTCGAGAGATTCCTCCAACTCCGGATCCGACGCATCCAGAGCCTCGAAGTTGATCTCGACGGGTGCCGAACGACCTTGGGGTGACACGTCCACGGACTCCACGGCGGGAGAACGAAGGGAGGGGATCGCAACGAGGATACGGAAGGGTCGGGCGCACGGCAAACGGCTCGGCTGGACATTTGGGCGTCCGGACGCTACGGATCCCTTTCCGATTCGAGAGATCCGAACCCGTGGCGAGTCCGACAGCCACTCTTCCATGCCTCTTACCCGGTAGCCCGGTGCGTCCGAATCACGAGCTCGACACCCCCATCCCCCTTCTGGAGCGACTGGGTCTCCACCGCCCGGAGCTTCGGGCCTGGGCCATGTACGAGTGGGCCACCACGGGGATGTGGGCGGTGGTGGTGGCGGCGATCTTTCCCATCTACTACCGATCGGTCCTGGCCGTGGATCTGTCGAGGGAACAGGCGGACTGGGGCTTTTCGCTGGCCACGACGCTGGGAATCGTCCTGGTGGCGGTGGTGGCGCCCTTCATGGGGGCCATCACGGACCGGGCGGCCATCAAGAAGCCACTTCTGGGGGCCTTCGCGGCGCTGGGGATCGCCGGGGCCGGGCTCCTCTTCTTCGCCCAGGAGGGGAACTGGCTCCTGGGACTCTTTTTCTTCGTCCTGGTGAACATCGGGGCCAACGGCAGCATCGTCTTCTACGATGCCCTCCTTCCCCACATCGCCAGCTCCGAAGAGGTGGATCGGGTCTCCACCGGGGCCTTCGCAGTGGGGTATCTCGGAGCGGGCCTCCTCCTGGCCTTCTGCCTCCTGATGATCCAAATGCCCGGGCTCTTCGGGCTTCCGGAGGAAGGGACCCTTCCCGCCCGACTCTCCTTCGTCGCCGTCGGAGTGTGGTGGCTCGTGTTCTCCATCCCCCTCTTCCTGCGGGTCTCCGAGCCCCGAGCGGAGCTGGCCCCGGGAGAGGTCCTGGAGACCGGGACCGTCCGCTTCGCCGTGAACCGCATCAAGCGGACCTTCAGGGAGCTGCGCTCCTACCGGAACGCCTTCATCCTCCTCATCGCCTACCTGATCTACGGCGATGGCATCGGCACCATCATCCGGATGGCCGCCTACTACGGCGAGCAGATCGGGATCGGCCAGGAGCACATGATCGGCGCCATCGTGATGGTGCAGTTCATCGGCGTACCCTTCGCCTTCCTATTTGGGATGCTGGCCGGGAAGATCGGGACGAAACCCGCGATCTTCGTGGGTCTCACGGTCTATTCAGCCATCACGGTGCTGGGATACTTCATGACCTCGGCCGTGCACTTCTGGGCCCTGGCCGTCCTGGTGGGCATGGTCCAGGGGGGCACGCAGGCGCTCTCCCGCTCCCTCTTCAGCAGCCTGATCCCTGCCTACAAGTCTGGGGAGCTCTTCGGGTTCTACGGTGTGATGGACAAGTTCGCCGGCATGGCGGGGCCCACCGTCTTCGCCGCGGTAGGGGCGGCCACCGGCTCCTCTCGCCTGGGGATCCTCTCCATCATGATCTTCTTTCTGGTCGGAGGGGCCATCCTCTACATGGTGGATGTGGATGGGGGGCGCCAGGTGGCCCGGGAGGCCCAGAGGAGGGCTCGGCCCGTGGTGGAGGACGAGGCGGCGCCGGGGTGAGGGTTACGAATGTGCACGAGCGACGCCTCGACGTCCCGCCTCCCGTGGCGGGTGCGCTCCTCGACACCCTCTCCTCACGAGAGGATCGACTCTGGCCCGCCGGGGCGTGGCC
>SKKH01000190.1 GCA_007121555.1 Gemmatimonadota bacterium
GCCACCCCGGCGCGCCGGGCCCCTCGGTCCCTCGCCGAATCTCTGACTCACCACACTAGTTCTCGACCACGTTCCCCTGGCCGTCCTCGTACGGGCGCAGGTTCCACTCCAGGAAGGCCCAGATCCGGTTCCACGAGTCGCGCATGTGGGGGGTCCATTCCGGGGTCAGGGTCTCCATGTCGACCTGTCGGTCGAAGGAGTGCCCGCCCTGGGGATCATGATAGATCCTGGTCTCGGCAAGGTCGGGCTTCTTGACCTGGAGTGCATGGACCAGCATCTCGGCCTCCTCGAAGTCCACGTCCTGATCGTTGTCGGCGAGGTGCACCAGGACCGGCACGTCGATGTGGTCGACCTGGTAGACGGGCGACCGGTACACGTATTCCTCCCGACGTTCGAAGGGGGCGCCCCGGAGCCGTTCGCCCGTGGAGAAGTGGTGTTGGTAGCCCGGGCCCTTGTAGGAGAGCCGGAAGATCAGGTTGGAGACCGGAACGATGGCCACAGCGGAGTTGAAGGGATGGGGCGGCCGGGAGAGGGCCAGGAGTGAGATGAATCCTCCGTGGCTCCACCCGATCATGGAGACCCGGTCCGGATCCACATGGGGAAGGTTCTCCACCATCCAGTCGTAGGCCGACACGTTGTCATCCACCTCGTATCCGCCGTAGTCGAAGGCCAGGTGGTGCTCCTCGCCCCAACCGATGCTGCCCCGGTACTCCGGCGCGATGACCACGTACCCGCGCTCCACCGCCTCCTTCACGAAGGGCCAGTAGTTTGCCGTCCAAAGTCCCCGGACGCCTCCGTGGACCCAGACCAGCGCGGGGTGCCCGTTCCGGTCTCGCTTGTCCAGCGGCTGGAAGAGATAGGCCGGGATCGTCAGATCACCGATGCTGCTCTCGTACTCCACCATCTGGAAGTCGACCACCCCCTCCGCCACCTCGGCGAAGCGAGCCTGGATTTCCATCCGCCGCTCGATGTCGGCCTCCAGGTCCCGTCCCACGAGCTGGTCGGCGGGATCGTTGCTCACGTAGAGCATCCGGGCCCGCTCCGGATCCATCTGGACCCCACGGTCGGTCACCCACTCGTTGTCCACCTCCTGGGCGTGGATGGCGGGGGCGGGGAGGAGGAAGAGGGTGAGGAGGAGGAGAACGACGGTGGGGAGAGCCAGGTCGCCGCGAGTCTTACCTGGACTCGCGGGGAAGGGAGCTGGTCGCATGGGTGCCTCAGCGTTTGGGGGAACGACCACGAGCTGCGACCGGCGCGGACGCTGCCTCGGGTCCTCTCATGTGGGTGGACGAGCCAAACTGACGTCCTCCACCGCCGTGGGGCAAGACTGGATCGAAACCTGCGAGGTGGTCGGAATCATCGCCGATCTCGCCGGGGGATCGAGCCTGGTTTCCGATTGCTGGCGCGCAGTTCCCCGTCTCCCGCCCGCGCGTATCGTCGACTTTTTGTCCCGGGTCCGGGTTGCGCGACCGGTCCTCTGACCCTATATGCAGAGGCATCGTACCACATGTACGCACTTGGGATGATCCCGTGACCGTTCCCATGTCTCCGTCCGGAGCTGCTGGAGCGGTTTTTTCGTGGTCCCACCGAGACGGTCGAGCAAGCCAATCACGTGCACGACGGAGAACTTCAATGAGTTCCTATTGCTGGGAACGAGCGCGGCCCCGGTCGCTTTTAGCCGGACTGATCGCCCTTTTTTCTATCGCCATCCCCCTGGATGCACAGGACACGGGAACGATCGCCGGCACCGTCACCGCCGACGATGGATCGGTGATGAGCAGCGTCCAGATCTCGGTCGAGGGGACCTCCCTCGGAGCCCTGAGTGATGGAGGCGGCCAATACCAGATCGCCAACGTGCCGGCCGGCGAGTACACCGTGGTCGCCCAGAGCCTCGGGTACGGAACGGTCCGGGAGGAAGGGGTCTCGGTGACCGCGGGTCAGACCACCGAGATCAACTTTCAGCTCGCGCGCCGGGCCCTGGAGCTCTCGGGCATCGTGGTGACCGGGGTGACTGAGGCGACCGAACGGGCCAACGTGCCGTTCTCGGTGGGTCGCCTGAGCAGCGATGACATGCCGGTGATGCCCACCTCGGCGGTAGGGGCGCTCCAGTCCCGCGTGGCCGGAGCCCAGGTGGTTCAGAGCTCCCGTCCCGGTGTCTCGGACAACATCATGCTCCGGACCCCGACTTCGGTGAACCGCTCCAACCAGCCCCTCTTCGTGGTGGACGGGGTGATCCTCACCGAGTCCGACGTGGACATCTCGTCCATGGACATCGAAAGCATCGAGGTGGTGAAGGGAGCCGCCGCGGCCTCCCTCTACGGATCCCGAGCCGCGGCCGGCGTGGTTCAGATCCGGACGGTGCGGGGCTCGAGCCACGAGGAGGGCCAGACGGTCTTCCGGGTGCGGAGCGAGTTCGGCACCTCGGAGATCGCCAACCCCATCGCATGGGCGCGGCATCACAATTTCCAGATGAACGACCAGGGTCAGTTCATCGGGAGCGACGGGCAGGTGGCCGAGGACCGTTCGCTGGCCGCCACGACCCGCTTCGGCTTCCAGGACCAGCAGTATCCTGGCGCGGTCTACGACAACATCGGCGCCCTCTTCAGCCCCGGGAACACCCAGTCCCATCAGGTTTCACTGGGTCACAACGCCGGTGGGACCGGCTGGCAGGCCACCGCCGGACGCCAGACCGAGGGCGGAGTCGTGCGGGGCCACGACGGCTACGAGCGGACGGACCTTCGGTTGAACGTGGACCACCGGCCCCGGGACGACCTGTCCGTCTCGGTGAACGCCTTCCACATGCGGTCGTTCCGGGACAACCTCCCGGGGAATACCTTCTTCGACTTCATCCAGATCGCCCCGGACGTGGATCTCCTCCAGCCTGATCCCGACGGGACTCCCTTCGTCTTCCAGCCCGACCCCCAGGGGATCCGGGTGAATCCCCTCTACCGGATCCACAACCAGACCCACGAGGACCGACGCACCCGGACGCTGGCAGGAGCCGACGCCCGCTACAGCCCCCTCTCCTGGCTCTCCGTTGACGTGAACGTGAGCTACGACCGGTCCGACCGGGAGGGATTCAACTGGATTCCCCGGGGTTCGAAGACCGATGACCGGCCCGACGGAGGCGATGGGGAGTCCAACCGGTTCTCCGCCTTCACCGATGGCCTGAACGCCTCGGGCGGAATTTCCCTGACTCGATTCTTCGGCGATCTCAGGGCCCGGACGGCGATCCGGGGGCTGATCGAGGAGGAGAACCGGAACCAGATCTCCGCCGGCGGCTCGAACATGGCCGTGGGTGGGATTCCGGACCTGGGCGTGAATCAGTCGGTCGCCATCGGGTCACTCGAGGAAACCGTCCGTTCGACCGGGGGGTTCCTCACGACGGAATTGGACTACAACAACCGCTACATCATGAACGCCCTCGTTCGCCGGGACGGAAGTTCCCTGTTCGGGCCGGACCAGCGCTGGCACACCTACTACCGACTGAGCGGCGCCTACCGTATGGCGTCGGAAGACTGGTGGCCGTTCGATGACATCGGCGAGTTCCGGCTCCGCTATTCCCGGGGGACGGCCGGTGGGCGACCCAACTTTGCCGACCGCTTCGAGGTCTTCAACGTAGGGAGTGGCGGAACGCTCTCCTTGGCGACCCTGGGGAACCGGGAGCTGCGTCCCGAGAAGACGACGGAGCAGGAGTTCGGGATCGACGTCATCGCCTTTGACCGCCTCTCCGTGGAGATGGTGTACGCTCGACAGGAGACGGTGGATCAGCTGATCGAGGTGCCACTTCCGAGCATGTTCGGGTTCGGGAGTCAGTGGCAGAACGCCGGGACCATCGAGGGGAGCACCTTCGAGATCCAGGCCAACTTCGCGGTTCTCGAGCGCCCGAACTTCACCTGGATGGCCGGGATCGTGGCGGACCGCTCCACCAACCGGATCACCGCGTACGACAGCCCCTGTTTCCTGGACGGCAATATCTACCGCTGTGCCGGGGAGCGGTTCGGCACCATGTGGGGCCAGCGGTTCGCCACCGGATTCGAGGACATCGGCCATCTCCACGGTTCCGGCTCGTCCGGGGCTTTTCAGGTCAACGATGACGGACTTCTGGTCGCCGTGGGCGAGGGCAACAGCTGGCGGGACGGGGTATCCCAGGAGCTCTGGGGATCCACCGTCACGGTGGACGGGCGGGAGTACGATTGGGGCATGCCCATCATGCAGGTCGACGAGGACGGGCAGCGCCAGTTGCACCGGATCGGTGACAGCAATCCCGATCTGACCCTGGGCTTCTCCAACACCGTCAACTGGGGCCAGGTGAGTCTCTACGGCCTCCTCGACACCCAGTTCGGCGGTGATGTCTACAACCGGACGAAGCAGCGGATGTATCAGTGGGCCCGGGCCGGTGACCAGGACCAGGTGGGCCGCTCGGACGAAGAGAAGAAGCCGCTCAGCTATTACTCCTCATACCTCTACGATGTGAACCGTCGGAACTCCTGGTTCGTCGAGGATGCCAGCTTCGTGCGCCTCCGGGAGTTGTCGGTGTCGTACAACCTGGATGCGAACCGCTTCGGATTTCTCCAGGGGACGGGAATCGACCGGATGGCCCTCTCCCTGGTGGGCCGAAACCTGATCTACTGGACCGACTACAGCGGCTATGATCCATCGGTTGGAACGTCGATCAACCGGGACGACAACTTTGCCTATCCGAGCTATCGGTCGCTGACTGCCAGCATCGATATCCGTTTCTGAGCCGGAAGGAGACCATATCAAAATGAGAATCATCTCGAGACTTTCGGTCCTCGTCCTGGCTCTGTTCGTGATGGCGTGTCAGGACATGGACGTCACGAACCCCAACAACCCCAGCCGGGATTCGGCCATTGAGAGCCCCCAGGATGTGGAGACGCTCATCGCCACCTCCTTCCTCCAGTGGTTCAACCGTTCGAACCAGACCACGCCGAGCATCGGACTCTCGGCCATGGCCAACGAGTTCAATTCGGGTTTCGGCTGTTTCGGGGCACTGGAGTATGGAAGTGAGCCCCGGGGTCCAGTCACCGTGGATCCCACGGCGGGTAGCCAACCCCACCGGCTCGCCTGGAGCGACTATTACTCCGTGATCGCCGGGAACAATACCGCCCTGCAGGCCATCGAGCAGTTCGGCCTGCAGATCATGAGGGGTGGGAACGACGAGACCCAGCGCGCCCGGGCCTTCGCCAAGTTCACCCAGGGGCTCTCCCACGGGTACATCGGCCTCATGTTCGACCGGGGCTACGTCTACAGCGAATCCGTGGACCCGGAGTCGCTGGGCTTCGTCGGCGAGGACCAGTCCGTGCAGGAGCTGGTGCGCCCGTATCCCGAGGTCATGGACACGGCCATCGCCCAGCTCGAGGAGGCGAAGAACATCGCCGAGACCCACAACGTCACGATCCCGTCGACCTCCACCGAGCGCTGGATCTCGGGATACGAATTGGGCACCCAGGACTTCGTGCGGCTCATCAACACCTACATCGCCCGCCTCATGGTCTATCAGGCCCGCTCCCCCGAGGAGCGGCAGGCGGTGGACTGGCAAACGGTCATCGACTACATCGACCAGGGGATCACCAGCGACTTCGCTCCGGTGGGCGAGCCCGACGTGATGACGAGCTGGTACAAGCACAGGGCCGCCCGGCTCCGGAGCGTGATTCCCAGTGACTTCATGCGCCCCAGCTACATGCTCATCGGCCATGCCGACCAGGGCGACGGGTTCATCAACTGGTACAACAGTGACTGGCAGAACCGCGAACCCTTCACCATGGAGAACGTCCCCGACCGCAGGATCGTGGACGAGGAAGGGGAGGAAGGGAAGTACATGGGGCACTACGTGGCCAACATCTTCGCGGCCGAGCGCGGTACCGCCCACCGGTCGTACTACTACTACCACCGGTTCGGGAGCGGGAACACCTTTAACACGGGACCCCTCCCCGTCGTCACCGTGGACGAGATGAACCTGCTCAAGGCCGAGGGGCTCATCCGCATGAACCGGGCCGACGAGGCGGTGCCCCTGATCAACCAGACCCGGGTGGCGAACGGCGAACTGCCGCCCGTGACCATCGATGGGGTGCCCGAGGACGCCAGCGGATTCTGTGCGCCGCGGAAGTTCAATGGCGCCTGCGGAAGCCTGTGGGATGCCCTCCGCTGGGAGAAGAGGATCGAGGGTGCCGGCGTCGAGGGAACCGTGTCCTTCTACGACGCACGGGGTTGGGGCGCGCTGGTTGTGAACACGCCCATCCACTTCCCCGTTCCGGCCCAGGATCAGGACCTACTGGGCTTCGGACGCTACTCCATGGGGGGTGGGGGAGAGGGCAGCGCCCCGCCGCCGAATCCGGAACAGTGCCCGGTGTCGCTGCCTCGCTGTCCCTGATGGCGAGCGCGGCCGGTCCGGATCACTTCCCAGGGAATGCGTGGGAGTGAATTGCCGGAACGGTGCGGAACTCGGAGTGCGGAGCTGAGTCCGACGCTCCGACCAGGCGGTTGAACGAAGGGGCCGAGGGAGTGTTTCCCCGGCCCCTTTTTTCGTCTCCCCCCGTGGGAAGGATCCCCGTGAGCCGGAGTTCCCACGAAGGCTACCGGCGAGGGTAGCCGGGCAGGTGCTCCCCGAAGCGGTCGTCGGGAATGAAGCGGTCCCGGTTTGGCATCTCCACCTGGGGAAGTGAGATCGCATCCATCACCTCATCGGCCCCGATGAGCCCGTTCTTCCAGAGCATCCACGCCGTGAGGGCGTAGACCTGGGCGTCGCTCAGGGAGCC
>SKKH01000257.1 GCA_007121555.1 Gemmatimonadota bacterium
CGGTCCACTCGAAGACGCTGCGCACCGGCCTCCAGTTGAATCGGCCGAAGTTCTCGAACTGCTCCGGCAGGCTCGAGTGCATGTCGTACAGGTGGGGGAGCCCGTGGTTTCGAGACAGGAGGGCCCCCAGGAGGCTGGCCTCCTCGTGCGTATGGACCAGGTCGTATCTTCCGGAAAGGGCCATCCGTCGAGCTTGGGCGAAAAGCGGGCCGTCCAGGAGGAGCTTGGCCATGGATGGCCCGATGGGTACTTCGTGGATGAAGGGAGGCCGGGCAGAGCGGTGAATTCTGAGCTCTGGAAGTTGTCCGGGATCATCTCCGAAGGGATAGGTCACCAGGTCCACTCGATGGCCCAGGCGCTGGAGAGCCCGGATCCGATGAAGCACGCTGACGGGGGTTCCCCGAGCCTGAAAGAAAGGCTGGGGAGACACCATGAGGATTCTGAGTCCGGTCTCCAAGCGCCTGCCACCTCCCCTCGACTTGGGTTGTTCGTCGACGTCGGATCTGCGATCCGATCCTCGGGGCCGTCCGCACGGTCCCGTCCGACCGGATAGACAAGTATCCCCGAATTTCTTCCAACAAGAATCGTTCCTCGCTCCGCCAGTGGATCCAGCTGGCCGGCGCGTCGGTGGAGCAGACGTGGCGATCCGGGCCTGCGGCGTGCATCTTGCAAGAGAGGAGGAGTGTTTCACAACGCAATCGGGCAGCCTCCTCAACGAGGCCTCGGAGCCCATGCCCCGGAGCCTCGCCCGGCGGCGACCCTTCGGACCCCTTTGACCAGAACCATCGGGACTCCGTGACGACCAGTCCTCAAAGTCACCCCGATCACGAGGGGTCATCGCCGCCCTCCGAGAATGCCAGCCCCTCTGGATCGTCGGAAAAGCGCCGAGGCGTTTCCGGGGCCCTCAAGCTCCTGGTCTCGGTCGGTCTCATCGCCTGGATTCTTTCCAGGGCAGACCTGGGTGAGGTGGGGCAGGCGCTGTTTGGCGCAGATCTACGATGCGTGGCAGCGGCCCTCGTCCTCAACGTGGTGGGCTGGTCCATCAGCATCGGACGCTGGCGGATCCTCCTGAAGGCCCGGGATGTGGTAGTGTCACCCCTCCAGATGTTGCAGGCCTATCTCTCGGCGATCTTCTTCAACAACCTCCTTCCCTCGACGGTGGGGGGAGACTCATTTCGCATGTACGAGTCCTGGCGATGGGGTGCGGGGAAGGCCGGCGCCGTTGCCGTGGTGGGAGTGGATCGGCTCATGGGAATCCTGGTGCTCCTTGCCTTCGCTCTGGGGGCGCTCCTGCTGGCCCCAAAGATCGTGGAGGAACTCCCTTACCTCCCGCTGTGGCTCGGAGGGGGTGCCCTGGGCATCCTGGGGCTTGCAGGCCTGGGGCTCCTGCCCATTCCCGGTGTGCGGCGTTGGATCGAGGAGAGGGCCCAATTTCTGCCCGATTTCGTGGTTCGGCCTCTGAAGGATTTCGGGGGCGCCCTGCAGAGTTTTCGAGATCAGCCTCGGGCGCTGTGGGGTGCTCTCGGCCTCTCGGCCCTCCTGCAACTCAATGTCATCGTCCACTTCTATCTGATTGCTCTCTCCCTCTCGCTCGACCTCTCATTCGCTGCCTTCTTCCTGGTCATCCCCATCGTCCTCGCCCTCATGGCCATTCCTATCTCCGTGAACGCTATAGGAATCCGGGAGAACGCCTTCGTCTTCTTCCTCGGATTGCTTGGTGTGGGCCTGGGCGATGCCCTGGCCTTCGCCTGGATCGGGTTCGGCTTGGTGCTCCTGCAGGGGGCCCTGGGCGGGATCGTCTATGCGGTCCGGTCAAGGATCTGACGGACCGACAACGAAGCCTCTGGTACGGTTCGTGCAGTCCCTCCATGGCAAGCTGGGCGCGGGCCTGGATTCAGATGGCCCCTCTCCCACCACGCCGTCTGCCTGAACAATGAGGTTCTGTGAATGATGCTCCGAACGGCCCGGGGTCAGCTTGGCGTGCGCCCTCCTCCCAGGGAGGGGTCTCGCGCGTTGGCACACTCCTCCGTCTCGGGGTGTCGCTCATCCTTCTGGCGTGGATCCTGTCTCGCGCCGATCTGAGGTCAATTGTGGAGGTCCTCGCGAACGCCGATCCAAGGCTGCTCGCGGCGGCTTTCGGTCTCAATCTCCTGGGATGGGTCCTGAGCGTGACCCGTTGGCGCCTCCTCCTCCGGGCTCGGGGCGTGGCCGTCTCCTTTGACACCACCCTCCGCTCCTATCTCACCGGGATCTTCTTCAACAATCTTCTCCCTTCCACCGTCGGTGGGGACTCGATCCGGATCTATGACTCCTGGCGCTGGGGAGCTGGGAAGGCTGGTGCGGTGGCCGTGATCGGGGTGGATCGGCTGACCGGCCTTCTGGCCCTCCTCTCGTTGGCGGTGGTTGCGGTGGTCCTCGCGCCCCAACTCCTCAGCGGCGTCCCAATGTTTCGCCTCTGGATCCTTCTGGGGACACTGGGACTGGTCACCGTGACTGGGGTCGCCCTGATCCCGGACGTTCGGGTGCGAGCCTGGATCCGACCCCTGCTCAGGCGGTCCCCCGCCTTCGTCCGTCGGATAACGGAGACGGTTTCCGGCAGCCTCCGGGCCTTCAGGAGTCAGCCCCGAGTGGTGCGCAGATGCCTGGTCATTTCGTTGGTTCTGCAGGTCACCGTGGTCCTCCACGCTTTTCTCCTCACGCGGGCGCTTGGGTTGCAAGTTCCGCTCGTGGCTCTCTTTTTCATCATGCCGACGGCCCTCGTGATCATGTCGGTGCCATTCTCCATCAACGCCATCGGGATCCGGGAGGGGGTGTTCGCCTTCTTCCTGGGGCTGTTCGGGGTTTCGCTTCACGGTGCGCTCGCCTTCGCATGGCTGGCCTTCGGCTTCATCCTGCTGCAGGGGGCCATCGGTGGACTGGCTTTTGCCTCCGGTCGTCGAGGCCGGAATCAGGAGTTGGGCGAGATGGAGACACTTTCACTCGGGGACGCCTGAGAGGGATGACTGAAGATCTCCGGGATTCGGATCAGCGTCGGCTTCTCGTCGTGGCCTATCATGCTCCCCCGGGTCGAGCCATTGGTGGTCTGCGGTGGTGGGGGCTCTCCAAGCACCTGGCGCTCCGGGGCTGGCGGGTACACCTCCTCACCTCCCAGGAGGGTGCCGCTCAGGAAGCGGTGCCCTCGGGGATGACGGTGGAGGAGGTGCGGCAGCTTGCTACCCCCAACGACGCCTACCGGGCATTCAAACGGCGTCTCCATGAGCGGCGGAGAAAGCGGAACGGGCCCTCTCAGGCGGCGTCGGCGGGCCGCGGTGGACGTTCCGACTCGCGGGCCCGGGACCGGGATGCCGGAGGGGCCGGGAGCAGGGAGAAGGGACCCCTTGGAGAACTCGGGCGGGATCTCGGGGGGATTCTGGCCTTTCCCGGAGAGGGCCAGGGCTGGATTCTCCCTGCGAGTCGGGCCGTCCGGCGGGCCCATGAGCAGTGGGCCCCCTCGGTCACGGTGAGTACGGGTCCCCCCCATTCAGTCCACCTGGCGGTGGCGTGCGGTCGCCCCCCCGATCGGTCGGTGCCCTGGGTCGTCGACTTCCGCGATCCCTGGGCCGATACGGCCCGAGCCCACCTGGATGCGTCGTGGACCCCCTTGGTGTTCTCGCGACTGGAGGCCTCGGTCATCCAGGCCGCCGACCACACCCTCACCACCACACCTGAACTGGCCGAGATCTACCGCCGGCGATTTTCCGGATCCCAGATCGGCTTCCTTCCCAACGGCGTGGACCTGTCCGCCCTCCGCGAAGGCGCCGACCCTCGACCCCGGCGCGAGCGGCCCGGGTCCCAGGAGTTCCATGTCCTGCACCTGGGAACGCTCTACTACAATCGCGATCCCGTGCCCGCGGTCCGCGGATTTGCCGAACTCCTCCGTACCTTGCCGGAATCCGAACGGGGACGCGCTCGCCTGAGCTTCATCGGAACGGCAAGCGCTGCCTATCGAGCCCGGATCGAGGGCGTGGCCCGGGAGGAGGAAGTGCAGGGGCACGTGGAGGCTCCGGGACCGGTCCCCCGCGAGGAAGCCCTCCAGATCCTGTCCCGGGCCTCGGTTTCCCTGGTTCTCGCCCAGAACCAGAAGACGGCCGTGCCAGCCAAGATCTATGAGGCGGCCGGATTGGGCATCCCGGCCCTGGTCATCACCGAGTCGGGAAGCGCGTCGGCCGGAGCCGGCCGGAGGCTGGGGGCGCGGGTCCACGACCCTTCTGACATCCAGGGCATGGCCAGAGCCCTTCGTGCGGCCTGGTCCGGGGAGTGGACTGGCGCCCTGCCCCCTGGGGTCAGCGTGGACTACCGCGAACTGTCAGCGGATGCGGAGGCGCTTCTGCTTCGGACCGTTCAGAGGCGGTAGTCCCTGGTTCCGTGGGGGTTTCGGGATTCGTCGCTCCCTCCTCTCCCGATTCCCGGAGCTGGTCGAGCTCGGCGGGATTTAGGAGACGGTAACCCTTCTGCCTGGGAGCATTCACGTGCACGATGATCTCTCCGATCAGACCCAGGGCAATGGACTGGACCCCCAGCACGACGAGGAGCGTCCCCAGGAGCATGAGGGGGCGATCGGCGATGGCCTGGCCCTGGATCCGGTCGATCAGGAGGGAGAGCATGATGAGGCCGCCAGCCAGGGTGGTGGTAGCGCCCACGAGGCCGAAGAACCGGAGCGGCTTCTCGGTGAAACGAATCAGGAAGAAAAGCCCGAGGATGTCCAGGACTCGGCGGAGGTAGACCCCGGGCGAGTAGATCCGCGGCTGGCGGTCCTCGGCGTGTTGGGCGGTGTCCACCTCCACTACCTGGTATCCGTCTCTCAGGGCCACGAGGGGTAGGAATCGATGGAAGTCTCCGTAGAGGGGGAGGGCTTCGAACACGTCGCGTCGCATGGCGCGGACACCGCAGGCCACATCCCGGACGCGGCGTCCCCCCAGGGAGCTCACCATGGCGTGGAAGACCTGGTTCTGGACTCGGTTCAACCAGGAGTCCTTTCGAGGCCATCGGCGGGCCACGCACATGTGCGCACCCTGGACGACCGGCAGGACCACCCGGGGCAGTTCGTCCGCCTCGATGCGGGGATAGGCGGGAAGGGTCAAGAGGAGGTCGTGAGCCGCCATGGCCACCCCGGCGCTCAGCAGCCCCGTTTCGCCTACGGAGGCGTTGGCGATTCCGGTCTCGATGGGCTCGCCCTGGTCGATGAGCTTGTCGAGGGTGCTGAGGAGCGAAGCGTTCGCCGGAGTCGTGATGAAGATGAATTCAGCGGCGAACCCAACCTCCCGAAGTGGACGGGAGAACTCCTTGTAGATTCCGTCCAGTGGCGAAGGGCGTTCCGCTACCGGGACCACGACGCTGAGCCTACGGGCTCCAGGGTCCGGCATCGACGAGGAGGATGGGGTGCGCCCGGATCGGGTCATGCCTCCCTCCGGAGCGGATGGGCGTCGCCGGACCGTGTGGCCACCAATGGCGAGAGCGTTCGGATGCCCCTTCGTCCGTGGAAGAGTGCTGCTTCAGCCAGTAGGCCGAGCATGATCAGGTAGACGGTGAGCCCGAAGAGGATGATGGTGACCGAGGGGAAGATGAAGATCGTTCGGCCGTAGACGAAGACGGTGATGAGCGAGCGGACCGCGAAGGTCCCCGAGAGGCTGAGGGCCACCACGGAAAGCAGGCCGAAGAGGAGGAGGGGGCGTTCCCGAAAGGACCGGATCGATTTGATCACCAGCAGGTCCGAAAGCACCTTCCACGTTCGTGAGAGCCCGTACTTGCTTTCGCCATGCTGCCGGGCATGATGGCGCACCGGGATCTCCGCCACTCTGGCTCCCGCGGTGGCCACGGCGATGGCAGGGATGAATCGATGCATGTCCGAGTAGAGGTGGAACCGTCGGACCAGCTCCCTTCGATACGCCTTCAGGGAGCAACCGTTGTCTCGGATCGGTACGCCGGTGAGAAACCGGATGATGCGATTGGCAAACCAGGAGGGGATTTTTCGGGTCAACAGCCGGTCCTTCCGGTTGAGGCGATAGCCCGTGACCAGGTCGTATCCTTCGTCCAACTTCTCTACCAGTCGAGGAATGTCGGCCGGGTCATTCTGAAGGTCCCCATCCATGCTGACCACCACGGCTCCTTGAGCGTGGTCGAACCCTGCCTGCATGGCGGTGGTCTGGCCGTAGTTCCGAGCCAGGTAGAGAGGCCGCACCCGTCGGTCGTTCTCGGCCAGCCTCATCAGGAGGCTTCGGGTCCCATCCGTGCTCCCGTCGTCGACCAGAAGGAGTTCCCATTCACCCTGGCCCTCCAAGGCCTCCCTCACCGTCTCCACGAGGATGGGCAGACTCTCCACCTCGTTGAAGATCGGAACGACCACGGAAAGGGCGGGGGCGAGGGCCATGGGGTTGGGATTTCAGGGGCTGTTCTGGCACGTGACTCTTCATATTCGGCAAATGCAGGAATCGGACCAGCGTCCCACTCGCCCCACCATGACCAGGCGCACGAATCTTGCTTTTTGAAAGTAATCGATTGAAAGGTAAGGCAGGGGCTGATGTCGCACGGGAGCGGCGCGCCCACGCTCTTGGGCCCGTCAGTGGTCCTATCCTGTTGATTCTGAAGGCGTCCGGTGATGACCCCTCTGAAGGTGCTGCTCATTGCCCCCCAGCCATTCTATAGTGCTCGGGGTACGCCCATCGCCGTCCGGATGGCTGCAGAGGCATTGGGGGAGGCGGGCCACCAGGTCGATCTCCTCACCCTTCCCCACGGGGAG
>SKKH01000146.1 GCA_007121555.1 Gemmatimonadota bacterium
ATCCTTCCGGGAAGATGTCCGCTCACCTGAAGACCTGAGCCCCGGGATGAAGCTCGAGGGCGTCGTGACGAACGTGGTGGCCTTCGGCGCCTTCGTGGACATCGGGGTCCATCAGGACGGCCTCGTGCACATCTCGCAACTCGCCGACCGCTTCGTCCGGGATCCCGCCGAGGTGGTGGCGGTGGGCCAGCGCGTCCAGGTCCGGGTCCTTTCCGTCGATCTGGAGCGGGGCCGGATCGGTCTCTCCATGAAATCCACGGAGTCGAACTGACCCTCCGCAGGATCCCTGGTCACCGAAGTCGGGTACTTTTCAGACGGCCCCCCGCAAGGGTCGCCACCGTGTCCCCTCTCCCCGCCGCCATGCGACGAGTTCTCCCATCTCTCGTTCTTTGCGGCCTCGCTCTGGGGGGGTGCGACCTCACGGGGTCGTCCGCTCCGGAAGTCCTTCCCGAGGACTGCGTGGACCAGACCCGCCTCCCCACCATGTCGCCCGGCGAATGGCTTCGCCTGTCCGGCCGGGGGCTGGCCACCCTCTGCCCGTCGGTCGGGGAGGAGGATCGGGAGTATGTGCTGGTCCTCCACCACGCCTCCGGCGTATCCGGCGACTCGGCCCACCTCCGCATCCGGAGCGCGGGGCTGGACTCGCCCGGGGCCGAGCCCCGTCCACCCTACGACGCCCCCGTCACCGGCCCGCAGCGCGCTCCCGTCGCTGAACAGCTCTCCCCCGGTGGATCCGGAGACCTCGGGGATCAACCTTCCCTCTATCGGGATCAGGTTCAGCATCTGGAGTTGCGAGAGGTGGAGAGGCGGGAGCTGGGCCCCAGGGTTCGATCCGGAGCGCAGAGGACCCCGCGCCCCTCGGCGCCCCCGGCCCGCACGTCGGCTTCCCTTCCCGCCGTCGGGGATCTCCTGGAATTCAACGCCGGAGCGCGCTCACCGGCCTGCGAGAATCCCACCCTCAGAACCGGACGGGTCGAGGCCATCTCCGAGCGAGCCCTGGTGGTGGCCGATACCCTCAATCCCGCGGGAGGCTTTCGCCGGTCGGACTATCAGGGCTACGCCGCCGCCTTCGACACCTTGATCACCCCCCTTGCCGAGGAGACCCTGGGCGTTCCCTCCGACATCGACGGGAACGGCCGGGTCATTCTCTTCTTCACCAAGGAGGTGAACCGACTCAGCCAGGCAGGGGCCGACAGCTTCGTGGGAGGGTTCTTCTTTTCACGGGACCTCTTTCCCGTCACGGGCACGGCCAATCTGGCCGCCTGCGCCACGAGCAACGAGGCCGAGATTCTCTATCTGCTGGTCCCCGACCCCTCGGGCCGGATCAACGGAAACCCCAGGTCGATGGATTTCGTGCGGCGGATCACCCTGGCCACGATGGCCCACGAATATCAACACCTCATCAACGCGTCGCAGCGACTTCACGTCCACCCGAGTGCCACCTTTCCGGAAGAGACCTGGCTCAACGAGGGCCTCTCCCACATCGCCGAGGAGCTCCTCTTCTTCCGAACCTCGGGACTGGGCTCACGGTCCAACCTGGATGTGGAGATCCTGCGCGACGGAGGCTCAGGCGTGCTGGATGCGTTGAATCGGCACCAGCTCCCCAACGTGCAGCGGCTTCGCACCTTCATGGCGGACCCCGCAACCCATTCGCCCTACGACGCCCGCGACGCCCTCGAAACACGGGGGGCGACCTGGCACCTCCTCCGGTATGCGGCCGATCGGCCCGAAAGAGAGGATGCCACCTACTTTCGTCGACTCGTGGCGGGCCCACGGGTCGGGGTCGCCAACCTCTCGTCGGCTACCGGGGGAGATTCCGCATTCCGCGAACTCATGGCCGACTGGAGCGTGACGCTCTACACCGATTCTCGCCTCCCGGAGCTCCCGACCAGATTTCAGGACCTGAGTTGGAATCACTTCTCCCTCCTGCGCACCCTGGCCCAGCAGGCCGGCGACGCCGACCCTGCCTATCCCCTGGCGATTCGCCGACTCTCCCCCGACGGCGACGTGCCTCTCCAGCTGATGGGCGGTGGAAGCGCCTATCTCCGCTATGCGGTCGGCCCTGGAGCCGACCCCTCCCTGCTGATCAGGGCGGACCACGGGGCGCCGCCGGGAGAGCTCCAGGGAACCCTCCTTCGGATCCGTTGAGCGCTCTGAGGCCTCGCCCGGGCCTACGGGGGATTCTATCTTCCAGCCTGACGCCGTCTTCCATCTTCCAGCTCCCTCCGGGTGACCCTCGCCCAATGGTTCGCGCCCTCCTCTATTCGGCAATCCTGCTCCTCGGCACCTTCCTCCTGGCGCCGCTCCTTCCGGAGGGTGGGCTGGAGGGCCAGCTCACTCCGAGGTTGGGCTCTGACGGTGAGGTGGGCGCAGTGGCCTCGGTGCGTCCGGTGGGCTCCAGAGTCGGCGAGCACGTGATGCCCCTCGTGGCTCTCGGCTTCGCACTCCGGGTCTCCTCTTCACTGGAGATCGGTGGAGAGGGACTCCTGGGCCTCGGGCGCGTCCGGGTCTCCGCCGACGACTCACCGGACCGGGCGGAGCTCGGTCTGGGGTACGGGGGTGTGTCGATCCGCTATGGCCCCGGGTCCGGAAAGGGAGTGTCGGGGCTCCACGGCGCGGTGCTCCTGGGCGCGGGAACGGCCCGGGTCCACTCTACCCTCATCAACGCCGAACTCGACGCCGACAACTTCTTCGTCGTCGAGCCATCCCTCGAGTATCGGATCGGGATCGGCCGAGGCCTCGCCGCGGCCGCGGGGGTGGGATACCGCTTCACACCCGGCGCCGCCGCGCTTCCCAGGGTCCCCCAGGGTGCCACCTCGGGGCCAGCCCTCTCTCTCGTCCTCCACCTGGTACGAAACCCTTGAGTCCAGCCGTCCGCACAGAGACGACTCCAGCCACCTTCCCCCTCCGCCTGGCCTGTGTCGACACGGGCTCGAACGCCATCCGGTTCATGGCCGCTGAGTTTCGGGAAGCGGACCGGTTCACTGAGCTCGAATATGAGAGGGTACCCGTACGGCTGGGGCACCAGGTGTTCCTCAGGGGACGCCTGGCGCCCCGCACCATGGACGCGGCGATCGCGGCCTTCGTGTCCTTCCGGCAGCACCTGGAGACCCTGGACATCCCCCATCACCGGGCCGTGGCCACCAGCGCGGTCCGGGAGGCCCGAAACGGTGACCTCCTCGTGGAACGCATCCATCGCGAGAGCGGAATCCGACTCGAGGTGATCACCGGGGCCGAGGAGGCCCGTCTGGTCCACCGGGCCGTAGCATCCCGGATCGATCTCTCCGGAGGAAAGTGGGTGCTCGTGGACCTGGGGGGAGGTAGTGTGGAGGTCTCTCTTGTGGACGACGCCGGGATGCTCTGGAGCGAGTCCCACACCATGGGCTCGGTCCGACTCCTGGAAGAGCTCTCGGAGGCGGCCAAGGAACCGGGACGGTTTCGTCAGCTCCTGGACGAGTACGTATCCGTGCTCAGGATCCCCAGCCCCGCCCAGTACTGGGCGCCCTCGGGCTTCATCGCCACGGGCGGAAACATCGAGTCGCTGGCCAAGCTCGCCGCCGCGCCCACCGATCCGGCCGGCGTCAGTCATCTCCCGGTGGATGACCTGGAGGCCCTCATCCAACTGCTGACCCGACTCTCCTACAGGGAGAGAATGGACCAGCTCGATCTGAGGAGTGACCGGGCCGACGTCATCCTCCCCGCCGCCACGGTGTACCTGCGTCTGGCACGGGAGGCCGGAGTGAGCCACATCCTCGTTCCCCACGTCGGGGTCAAGGAAGGCTTGCTCCTCGATCTGGCCCACACCCTCACCTCATCCGACCAGGGTCGAGGGAGTCTGGAGGCCCAGCTCAGCCAGAGCGCCATCTCGCTGGGACGACGATTCATGTTCGACGAGGCGCATGGGGTCCATGTGGGTCACCTGGCCGTCCGTCTCTACGATCTCCTGTCCGAGCTCCACGGGTTAGGTGCCCGGGATCGCCAGCTCCTCCTAGCGGCCGCCATCCTCCACGACATCGGGACCTTCATCAGCTTCAAGAAGCATCACAAGCACTCGCTCTACCTGATCTATCGGTCCGAGCTGCCCGGGCTCACCCCCACCGAGAACCTCGTGGTAGCGAATGTGGCACGATATCATCGAAAGAGTCACCCCCAGCCGCACCATAGCGAGTATATGAAGCTACCGGCCGAGGACCGTGTTCGCGTGGATCAACTCGGAGCGATTCTCCGGGTCGCCGACGCTCTGGATCGTCAGCATCGGCAACTCGTGGCGGAGATCGAGATGGAGGTGAGAGGGCTGGAGCTGCGCCTCACCCTGCACGGGGAAGGGGACCTCCTCCTGGAACGGTGGGCCCTGTCCAGGAAGAAGGGTCTGTTCGAGGAGACCTTCGGCTACCAGGTCTCGGTAGTCACGCAGGGTCCCTCCGAAAGGTAGAAGGTTGCTGAGGCAGAGATTCGCCGCGGCGACCCCATCCCGAAGAGGGACGCGGAGATCACGCCAGTGCCTCACCGGCCCCAATGATTCGGATATGTAAAGGAAATGTTGACATATCCTCTCACTATTGATTTATTCACTGATATTCCCCACAGAGAATTCATAACCGTCCGGGCTTGGACGAGCTCGAGCCCACGAAGGGGAATATGAGACCCCACATCAAGGGAGCCTGGAATGGCGAAGAATGAAGAGAAGGTGATGCAGTTCGTGGAGAAGACGCTGGAGAAGACCCCGGACATCAGCACGTCGGATCTCTATGCCCAGGCGAAGAAGGTGGACTCCGGGGTGGAACAGCTCTCCCTCCGCCAGTTCAACGCTCGCTTTCCACTTCAGATCAAGCGCCGCAAGAGCATGTCCCGCCCGGGCCGGAAGCGAGTCCGGCGGCGACGCACCTCCCGGACGGTCTCCAGTGAAGGACGTGACGGGGTGCGGGACGTCTTCCTGAAGTTCGCCTCGGAGCTGAGCGCCGCCGAGGAACGAAAGGATCTGGTAAAGGTCATCGCCCGGGTGGACCAGTACGTGGACCAGGCCCTGGAAGCGGCGAAGAAATAGCCTTCCAGCGCTGGAAGGCCGTCGAACGACTGGAGTAGGCCACCGTCGGAAGGTTGCGGCCCTGGGTCGTCGTTGGACGCCGGCCAGGTGGGTCAGGTCGCGGGCTCCACGACGGCTTCATCGGCCAGCGCCATCAGTTCCCGCACCGCCACGGTGAGGGCGGGAAGGCCGATTCGCCCCTCGGTCTCGATCTCCCTGACCAGCTCCTGATATCGTTTGATCTGGGAGGCCTGGTTTCGGGAGAGTTCCTTCATGGCCGTAGAGGCGGAGTCGGTCTCCGACCGAAGCCGGATCGCCGCCCCCACCAGCCGCTGGTGACTCCAGGTGATGTCGTCGCTCAGTGCCTGAGCCGCCCGCTGCTCCCATCGATCATCTCCGGCCGCGTCGAACACGCCCTGGCGGATCCAGGGGATCCAGAAGACCTCGGAGATCCGGTAGAAGGTACGGGCCACATCCAGGGGATCGATGCCCGTCCGGCGATGCACCCGGAGGATCTCCAGAAGCTGATCCAGGAACCTCAGGCTGATCAGGCTTCGCGCGAACCCTTCGTCGGCGCCATCGCCGCAGAGCTCCTCCACGAGCCGGTTGAAGGTCTCCCCGTCCTGGCCCGATACGAAATCCGGGAAGGCCTCCCTCAGGCGAGCCAGCCCGCCGAGGTTCTCCTCCACCACATCGATGGTGTTGGTGATCTCGGGCTGATTCGTGAGCAGCCACCGCGTCGTCCTCTCCTGAACCCGGCCCAGTCCCTGAAGCCACCGATAGGCCGAGTCCAGGGACATATGGCTCCCCTGGCCCTGGAGGCTCAACCGGGACCGGAGCTCCCGGTGACCGATGAGCCGGGAAGCCACGAGCCAGGCCCGGGCCACATCGGCGGGTCCCCGCCCCGTGCCACGGCTGGTCCGATAGACGAAGCCCGCCCCCATGATGTCCACCAGGTCGTTGGTGATCTGGCTGGCGACGATCTCCCTTCGAAGTCGATGGTCCTCCAGCGCCTCCTGACCCGCCTCCGAAAGGGCCGCAGGCGGGAAGTAGTCGCGGAGATACTGCTCGGCCGCTGGATCGTCGGGGAGGTCGCTTCCCAGAATGTGACTGGTCAGATGGAGTTTGGCGTAGGCCAACAGGATGGCGAGCTCGGGCCGGGTGAAGGTGTCGCTTCCGGCCTCCTGCCGCTCCAGTAGGGTCTCCCACGTCGGAAGGTGCTCCGACGCCCGGTCCAGGATCCCACTCCGTTCCAATCCGGACATCAGATCCCGAAGGTCGTCGATCCCCTCCCGGGCCCGGAGTTCGTCGAGGGAGATAGCCAGGCTCTGAGACTCATTGTCCAGCAGCACCAGGCGAGCCACCGGCCCGGCCAGCTCCAGCAGAAGTTCGTTCCTCCGCCCCGGCGTGAGCCGTCCCCGATCGACGGCACCCGCCAGGAGGATCTTCAGGTTCACCTCACGGTCCGAGAGGTCCACCCCACCCGAGTTGTCGATGGCGTCGGTGTTGAGGCGGCCTCCCGCGAGCGCGTACTCGATCCGCGAACGCTGGGTCATCCCCAGATTGCCGCCCTCACCCACCACCGCGGCCCGGAGCTCGGTCGCGTCCACCCGAACCGAATCGTTGGACGCGTCACCGGCATCCGCGTGGGTTTCGTAGCTGGCCTTCACGTACGTCCCGATCCCCCCGTTCCAGAGGAGTTCCACCGGAGCCCTCAGGATGTGGCGGACGAGAGACTCTCCGTCCAG
>SKKH01000049.1 GCA_007121555.1 Gemmatimonadota bacterium
AGCCGAGCCCCCAACGAGAGCCGCTCCCCTGCGCTTGGGCGCCCGCACCGTCCGCCCCCGAAGATTCGTTTGCCGGTGGAGGTCGCTACACATAATCTCATCTGGGTGAGAGGATCTTGGACCGGTCCACCTTGAAGAGAGAGAGTCATCCGGATGAAGCGACGCACCTTCCTCGCCCGGGGTGGAGGGCTTGTCGGAGCCGCGGCCCTGGGGAGCAAAGCGGCCCAGACCCTTGCGGGCGGAGAACTCCTTCCTCCTCCGGCGCGAGATCCGGCCCGGGGTGCCCGCCTCCCGCGTTCCGGAGGACGGATCGTGGTGGTGGGCGCCGGCGCCTTCGGCGGTTGGACCGCCCTCCACCTCGCCGAGGCCGGCGTGGAGGTCGTCCTTGTAGACGCCTACGGCCCCGGAAGCGCTCGGGCCACCTCGGGAGGCGACTCCCGGGGGCTCCGTTTCGCCTATGGCGACCGTGCCATCTATACGCGGTGGGCGGTGGAGGCGGCCCAGCGCTGGCGAGTCCGCCAGGAGGAATGGGGCACGGAGCTCATGCTCACGACAGGCCGGATCTCCCTCTTCCCAGCGCTGACCGAAGCGACCAGGACGACGATGTCCGTCCTCGAGGGCGCGGGGGTGGACCACGAGTGGATCGAGGGCGCCGAGGTGGGCCGCCGCTGGCCACAGGTCGCCCCCGCCGGGGTGGGGGGAGCGTTGTGGGAACCCGACGCCACGGCGATCCGGGCGAACCTGGCGTGCCGGGTGGTGGCCGCCAACGTCGAAGCGGCGGGGGGGGAACTCCGGGTGGCCCGGGCCCTGCCTCCTTCCGACGGCCCCGCCCCGGCCGCGGGTCGACTTCCGGCCCTCGGGTTCGAAGGCGGGGATTCTCTGGAGGCCGACGCCTTCGTCTTCGCCTGTGGCAGCTGGCTGGCGGGGCTCTTTCCCGATCTCCTCGGCGACCAGATCAGCGTCCCCCGTCGCGACGTCTTCTTCTTCGGACCTCCCGCCGGCGACGATCGCTTCTCCCATCCGAACCTCCCCAACTTCTCCGAGGGGAGCCGCAGCGTCTACGGCTTTCCGGATCTGGACGGATTCGGATTCAAGGTGGCGCCCTTCGGAGGCCTCGACCCCTTCGACCCCGACACCGATGAGCGCGTGCCCGCGGCCCACTGGCTCCGCAGGGCCCGGGAGTATCTGGCCCTCCGCTTCCCGGCCATGGCCGACCAGCCCCTGGTCCACAGCCGCGTCTGTCAACTCGAGAACGCACCTGGGGACCACTTCCTCATCGACCGTCACCCGGAGCTTGAGAACGTCTGGATCGCCGGAGGGGGTTCGGGCCACGCCTTCAAGCACGGCCCGGTCCTGGGCGAGTACATCGCCCGGCGGGTCCTCGGGCAGGAGACGGATCCGGAGCTTGACGCGCTCTGGAGGGTCAGCGCTCCGGACTGACCCCAACGAAGGGCCCCGACGGAGTCGCGCACTCCCTCGAACGGGGATCGTCACACCGGGCCGGCCGGTTCCTCCTCGGCTTCGGCCTCCACTGAGCTCCCCTCTCCTTCCTTGTCGGGAGCCGCCCGACCGAGATGGTGGGCCGCCCGCCACGCATGGTACGCCATCCGGTCCAGGCGGAGCAGCCCATCCACCCGGTCCCGCAGGGCGTCGGCATCCATTTCCTGGGTGACCCCGGCCTCCAGGAGCGCGGCTCGCCGAACTCTGCGGGCCGCCGCCACCTCCTCGGCACACCGGGCCAGGCCTTCGTCCGAAGGCACGCCACCCTTTTCGGGACGAGCCTCCTCCCGCCACTCGGCGAGCGCCTGCGCCACCCGTTCGGCCAACTCGGGTTCCAGGGGCGCGCCCTCCTTCAGCGCCCGACGAAAACGCTCCAGGTGATCCGCGGCGTGGAGCACCGAAAGATGCCGCGCGAACTGGTGTTCATCGCCACCGGGCCCGTGGATGCCGGTCAGGAAGGCCCGGAGGCGCACCACCGCCTCACCGGCCGTCTCCACCCGGGTCTCCTTTCGAGGAAGGGGCGGGAGTTTCCGCGCCACCTGCTCCCCCTGTCGAAAGAGCTCGTCCGCGATTCCCATCCCAGCCCGGCGGGCCGCCTCCACCGCTACGGTGGGCAACTCCTTGAGAGAGCTGTCCAGGTGACCCGTGAGGGGCAGGTCCTTCTCCGGCATCCGGGTTTCGATGAAGCGGGCGAACGCCCCCAGAAAGGGAAAGAGCGCCACCACCCCCGCCAGGTTGAAGAGGGAGTGGAAGAGGGCCACGGCCATAGCGGGCTCTCCCTCTCCCACGATCTGCAGCGAGAGGCCCAGGAGCACCGGGAGAAGGACCAGCGCCAGGGCCCCGGTGAGGAGGTTGAAGAGGATGTGTGCCGCCGCGGTGCGGCGGACGGGCACTGAACCGCCGATGGCCGCCAGGGCCGCCTTCACGGTCGTCCCCATGTTCTGACCCACCACGAGGAGCGCCGCCTGCTCAAGCCCCACGGTACCGGTATGGAGGGCGGTGAGGGTCGTGGCGACTGCAGCTGACGAAGACTGCATCACCACCGTCATCACGACCCCGACCACCACCAGAATCGCCCAGCCCAGGACGCTCTCCCCGCCGAAGGCCGCGGGGTCGATCTGCTCCGCCAACCCCTCCATCCCGGTCTGGAGGGTGTCGATGCCCACGAAGATGAGGCCGAATCCCACCAGGGCCGTTCCGGCGTGGGTCCAGCGGTCCTTGAGGAGAAGGCGCATGAGCGCCCCCACACCCACCAGTGGGAGGGCCATGGCGCCCACCGAGATCCGGAGCCCCAGCACCGAGACGATCCACCCCGTGCTCGTGGTGCCCAGATTGGCACCGAAGATCACCCCCACGGCCTGGGGAAAGGTGAGCAGTCCTGCGCTCACGAAACCGATGGTGGTCAGGGTCGTGGCCGAGGAGGATTGCACCAGGGCGGTGAGCGCCGTTCCAGAGGCCAGCCCCCGCAACGGGGTTCTAGCGAAGCGCTGGAGGCCGGAGCGAAGAGAGTCGCCGGCGGCGGCCTTGAGTCCCTCGGTGAGGAGGATCATTCCGGTAAGGAAGATCCCCACTCCTCCAAGGAGAACGGCGGCCAACGAGACCATCACTGACCCAGGCCGGGGGGCCTGATCGGCGAGACCTCAGTCACCCGCGGCCACCATGGCACCGTACCCCTCTCGGAAGGAGGGATAGGTGAAGGAGAACCCCGACTCCCGGAGGAGGCGATTCGAGCACCGCTTGTTCGAACGGTCCCGGCTCTGATCTGGATCCACCACGGGTTCGGGGGCACCGAGCATCCGAGCCACCTCCCTGTACACCTGACACAGAGGCGTGGGCTCGTCGTCGACCCCGACGTAGATGGGCGCCGGCTCCGAGAGGTTCAGCAGATGCTGGAGGGCCCGAGCCGCATCGTCCCGGTGGATCCGGTTCGACCAGATGGGCCCGTCGCCCGGGCAGCGGACCCTGCCTTCACGGACCATCTGCAGAAGGCGGGTCCGGCCAGGTCCATAGATTCCTCCCAGACGAAGCACGCTGGCGGGAAAAGGACCTCCCAGCGCCGCCTCCTCGCCGGCGCGAACCTCCGTGCCCCGGAAGCTCTCAGCCTCGGCAGGGGTCTCTTCATCGACCCACTCCCCACCGGAATCGCCGTAGACCCCCGTGGAAGAGACGAAGATGAAACGGCGAATCGGTTCGCGCTCGGGCGAGGAGAGGGCGTCCAGGAGATTCCGGACCCCATCCACGTAGATGGCCCGGTAGGCCTCGCGGGTGCCCCCATCGGCAGCGGCGGCGTAGACCACATGGTCCACGTCAGGGAGTCGATCCACCAGATCCGTGGACAGCAGGTCGGCGGCCACCGGCTCGATTCCTTCGGGGAGCCCCTCCGGCCTTCGCTTCAGCCCCCACACCTGATGCCCCTCCTCCGAAAGGCGGAGGCCCAGTTCGGTTCCTACGTATCCGCACCCGGCGATGAGGACCTTCATGGCCGAGCGAAGCGGAAGGAACCCGACATGCTGGACTGGCAGTCCGAAGCCTCCACCGTCCCGATGAGGAGGGATCCCAGGGCGACGGGCACCAGAGCACGACGAGGCCGCCTGCGGGGACGGCGAGAGTGTGGGGTGGAACAGCGCATGGCGGAATCCTCTTCAGGCGTGGACGAATGCGCCCGGGCTGGGGACGCGGGAGCGAAACCTCGTCGGCAATCTCCACTACCTCCGGGCCGGGTGTCCAGTGCGCTCCCTGCCTCCGGGGAGGCTGGGGCGCCCCCGCGTCAGCCGTCCTGGTCCGGTCCCGGAGGCACCGCTTCACCCGGTCCATCGTCCCGCCCTGCAAAGACCACGCGGGTCCGGGGAAGGCTCTCGGGGTACTCCCGCTGCAGGAAGGCCACCAGCGCCTCACGGACGTGGACCCGGAGGTCCCAGGCCTTCCCGGCGTCCCCAGCGCTCACCAGCGCCCTGAGCTCCAGCGTCGTGGCTGCGGCGTCGGTCACCTGGAGCACGCAGACCCGCCCGTCCCACTCCTCCCGATCCTTCACGATGCGACCCAGCTCCTCCCGGAGAGCCTCCACCGGCACCGTATAGTCCGTGTGGATGAAGACCGTGCCCATGATGTCCGCGGACTGGCGGGTCCAGTTCTGGAAGGGTTGGCTGATGATCCGGGAGAAGGGAACGATGAGTCGCCGCTGGTCCCAGATGCGGACCACGATGTAGGTGACGGCGATTTCCTCGATCCGCCCCCACTCCCCATCGATGATCACGACGTCGTCCAGTCGGATCGGTTGGGTCAGGGCGATCTGGAGTCCGGCGAACAGGTTCTCCAGGACGGGGCGGGCGGCCAGCCCGATGACCAGTCCCGCCAACCCCGCCGAAGCGAGCATGGCCGTCCCCAGCGCCCGGATGCCCTCGAAGGTCATGAGGCCTGCGGCGACCCCCACGACCGCCGTGACTACCATGAGCGAGCGGGTCAGCACCGAGATCTGGGTATGGACCCGGCGAGCGTCCAGATTGTCCGCCACGTCCACATCGTGGCGCCCCTTGATGAACTCTTCGAGAGCGCTCAGGAGACCGATGGCCACCCAGGTGATGGCGCCGTAGGCGGCCAGGGTGAGAAGGTGGCCGGCGAAGGCGGGAAGCTCGGGCATCGAAGGCAGTGCGACCTGAACGGCCAGGAGGGGAAAGACCAGAAGGGATGGCCGACGCAGATGACGGAGGAAAATGCCCACCTCCTTCCCCTTCCCGCCCCGATTTCGAAGACGTGCGGCCAGATAGAAGGCGAGTCGATGGACCAGAAGACCCACCAGCACGGCCAGGACCAGCTGACCTCCGGTGAGCACAAGCCCGGTCCAGGCCTCCCTTCCCCCCTCTCCCTGAAATCGACCCACTCCCCACCTCCTCAGAATAACGCCAGGTTCGGGGCATCTTACGCCCGACACCGGCATCCGGTCCGACCACCGGGCCGGACTCAGGATCACCTGGGAGGGAGTCGACAGCGGACCTCGGCGGCGCCTTGACCACCACCACTCCGACTCCGTACTCTGGCGCCGACGTGGCTTCCCGATGCTGCGGCGCGACCCTCACTTTCCGACCGCTCCTCTCTTCCCCCGGAGACATGACCGAGCCTCAGCGGAACCCGGCCAGCGCTCCCCCCTTCCGGCAGGCCGTCCAGCTCCTGACCCGCACGACCCCCTTCCTTCTCTTCAACCTTGCCATCTATGGCGGGTTCTTCCTGGCCGTCGTGCTCTGGCTGGGATTCTTCGGCGGGCTGGCGATCCTGATCGGAGAGCGGGTCGAGTTCCTGGCCTTCATCTTCCTCATGATCGCCGTCTTCGGCCCCGGGGCGATCCTGGCCTTCGGCCGGCGTTATTTCCTCTACCTGGTGAAGGGGACCCACATCGCCGTCATCACCAAGCTCCTCGTGGACGGTCAGCTCCCGTCGGGGGTGAACCAGATCACCTACGGCCGCCGGGTCGTAGCCCGGTACTTCAAGGAGGTGAGTGTCCTCTTCGTCCTGGACCGAATGGTGGACCGGGTCGTGAAGCGCTTCACCCGTCGGTTCGTCAGACTGGTGGACTGGCTCCCCCTGGGGGGTGGGGCCTCGAAGGTGGCGCGATGGGCCAGCGCCATCGTGAATCGGTCTCTCTCGTACGTGGATCAGGCCATCATCTCGCACGCCATCGCCCAGGACGACCAGAACATCTGGCGGAGCGCTCGACACGGACTGATCCTCTATGCCCAGGCCTACCCCCCCATCCTCATGACGGCGGTGAAGGTCTGGCTCCTGGGTCGTGTCTTCTTCCTCACACTCCTGATCGTTCTCGGGATTCCTGCAGTCCTGTTCCTCTTCGCGTTCAGCGCCGGCTGGGTCCAGCTCCTGGTCATCGTGGGGGTCCTTGTGCTGACCTCCCTTCTGGTCCGCGCCGTCTTCGAGCCCTTTGCCACGGCCTACACCGTCCTCACCTTCCACCATGCCATCGAGGGCCTCGATGTGGACCCCACATGGGACGACCGCCTTCAGTCGGTGTCCGGAGAATTCAAGAAGCTCATCGGACGGGCGCGCGAGTTCGAGCAGGGGGGCGGCCCGGCTGAGGCCACTTCCGGAGGAACCTCAGCGAGGGGATGAAGCCCGTTCTGCGCTGAGGGGGAAAGGCCGAGCCCTTGAGCGGATTCACTCAGGGCGTTTCGTTCAAGGGTCATGGAAACTCTTCTCATGGGCTTGGCGCTGGGCTTCTTCGCCGGGATCATCCCGGGGGCCTTTTCGACCGTGGTGGCCA
>SKKH01000001.1 GCA_007121555.1 Gemmatimonadota bacterium
CCTTTGCATTGATTTCAATGTACACCGGTGGTCGGCTACTCAGCCCCTTCAATCACTCGCTGACCGTGCACCTGTGGTTTCTGATCATGCTGATCACGGTGCAGGCCTTGCTGCCCTTGTCGGTCGAGGCCGACCGGCGTTATGGCCTGAAAGCCGTGGTCGGGTTGATCGTGCTGGCCGCCGTGGTCGATATCCTGCGCGCCGGGGTTAGAAGTCCGGGCGAGTTGCTGCAACTGGGCGAACTGGCCACGCTGGGTGGCGGCGGAATCGGCTGGTTCAATGCCCTGATCATCTGGCTGGTGCCGCAGCAACTGGGTATTGCCTGGAAGCGTGGGCGCTTCTCGGGCACATGGACCGGACTGGGACTGGTGGCCTTCGGCGCGCTGTGGCTGACCGCGACCACCGGCAGCGGTTACCCGGTGGCCATGGTCGGCGTCGACCTGGAAGGCCGTTCCAACCTGTTGCCGCCGACCCTGGCGCTGATCGGGGTGATGTGGGTTCAGGTTGGTCTGGTGCTGTTTTGCGAACGACCGATGCGCTGGCTGTTGAGTCTGAAACATGCCGCTGGCACGGTGGTCTTTCTCGGCGCCATGGGCATGCCGCTGTATCTGTGGCACAAGCTGGCCGAGTTGCCGGCGGCCTGGGTTGGCGAGCGTCTGGGCGCGCCCATCGATGCCGGCGATCCGGGTGATCCCGGTTTCTGGCTGGGCCGGCTGGTCTGGCTGGTGTTGTGTGCGGTGATGGTTGCCCCGGTGCTGGCCGCGGTCGTCAGTTTTGAATTGACCCGCAAGCGGGAAGTCGCCCCGACCACCAGCACCGCCGCAATCGTGGCCGGTGGCATGGCGCTGATGATCGCCCTGGTGGTCAGTTTGGTGGCCGGCACCTTGCCGGGCGCAGTGATCGGCCTGTTTGCAATCATTGCCGCTTCCTGGTTGCTGCGGGACCATCGCTCGGCAAAATCCTGATTCGGCGAATTCCTGATTTGGCCTGGCAGAGTTCGTCCGGCGTTTCCGAATGTCTTGATGACAAATGGAAACAGCGCATCGATGCGCCAAGGATTGGACGATGATCAAGCACATCTGGATTCTCTTGTTTTTTGCGGGATTCGGCTTGCAGCCGCTGTCGGCCCAGGACACCACTTTCAGTTATCAGGGTCAGCTCCAGCAGGGCGGCGCGCCATTTACCGGCACGGCGGACCTGGAGTTTCGGCTGTTCACCGAGCCGGCGGATGGCGATCAGGTGGGCCCGGCCCGGCTTCTTGAAGACTGGCCGGTGGAGAACGGACTGTTCCGGGTTGAACTTGATTTCGAGGCCGGCGCCTTTGGCCAGGATCTTCGCTATCTGGAGGTGCGTGTCAATGGGGAGGTCATGGAGCCGCGCCAGGTGGTAAGACCCACCCCGGTGGCCTTGTTTGCTCTGGCCGGCAATGAAGGACCGGTTGGGCCTGAGGGGCCGCAGGGTGAAACTGGACCGGAGGGTCCGACGGGCCCGCAAGGTGAGACGGGCCCGGAAGGTCCACAAGGTGCGCAAGGTGAATCAGGTCCAGCGGGTCCACAGGGCGATCCGGGTCCGACAGGCCCGGAAGGTCCAGAGGGACCGCAAGGTCCGCAAGGTGAACCGGGGACAGAGGGCCCGGCAGGTCCGGAAGGGCCGGAGGGTCCGCAAGGTGAAACTGGACCACAGGGTCCAACAGGTCCGGAAGGACCGCAAGGCGTACCGGGGCCAGAGGGTCCAACAGGTCCGGAAGGTCCGGAGGGTCCGCAAGGCGTACCTGGACCAGAAGGTCCACCAGGCCCGGAAGGCCCGGAAGGCCCGGAAGGCCCGGAAGGCCCACAAGGACTGCAAGGTCCGCAAGGAGACACAGGCGCGGAGGGTCCGGAAGGTCCACAAGGTCCAGAAGGTCCCCAAGGCCCGCAAGGTCTGCAAGGTCTGCAAGGTGAAACGGGTCCGCAAGGGCCGCAAGGAGACACAGGTCCGGCGGGCCCACAAGGCCCACAAGGGGATACAGGCGCGGAAGGCCCGCAAGGTCCGGAGGGTCCGCAAGGTCTGCAAGGTGAAACGGGCCCGGAAGGACCAATCGGGCCTCAGGGCCCCGAGGGTCCCGAAGGTCCCCCGGGAGACTCCCACTGGCTTATTTCGGGCAACGATACCTATTACAACGCTGGTCGCGTCGGCATCGGGGTCACCTCGCCCAATGCGACCTTGCATGCTTTGACTTTCAGTGGCACCGGCATACTGAGTGAATCCCAAGCATCCTCGGGCCCCGCGATCAGAGGCCAGAGTAACTCATCCAGCGGACTGACAATCGGCGTGGTTGGTTTATCGCAAAGCAGCGACGGCACCGGGGTTTTAGGTCAGTCAACCGCGACCAGCGGAATCACTACCGGTGTTCGGGCGGAGGCCCGCAGCCCCAGCGGCACCGCGATCTTCGCCGTGAACGAGTCGACCAGCGGCTTCGCAAGTGCAATTACAGGCGTTACGATGAGCCCCAGCACCGGCGGCGCCATTAGTGGCACGGCAGTTGCGACCACCGCCGGCAACGCCTTTGGCGTTCGTGGGCGATCAGACACCACCGGTGGTCGCGGAGTGATCGGACTTGCCACGGCGACCAGCGGAACCACCTTTGGTGTCCTGGGGGAAGCGAACAGTACTTCGGGTCGCGCGATCCGTGGTCTTGCCACTGCCTCCAGCGGCACCACCTACGGCATCTGGGGTGAGGTCAGCAGCTCCTCCGGCTACGCGGGCTACTTCACGGGGCCTGCCGGCAGCCGCAATTACTTCGCTCGCCAGGTCGGCATCGGCACTCTGTCGCCGGCGGCGCAACTTCACGTGCGGGCCGACAGCACCGTGGATTCCCTGCGCCTGATCCGCAGCAATGGCGTCGAAGCCATGCGCGTCAACAACACCGGCAACGTGGGGATCGGCACAGCCAGCCCGCAGGCGCGGCTGCACGCGACTGCGCCTTCGGGCAACGTGATCCGCGCCGTGCACGCTGACGGTCACATTGGCATTCTCGGCGACAATAATAGCGGCGTCTACGGCCAGCACGGCGCAGATGGTTTCAGCCCGCGGGCCTGGCTCGGCCGGTCCGACGCCGGCATCCTTGCGCAGGCCGGTACTATTCCCGGCGCCCGGGCCGGCTTATTCGAGGGCAACGTGGTTATAAACGGCAACCATTTAATCGTTAACGGCAACGCGATAATTAACGGCGACCTTTCCAAGGCCGGCGGCTCGTTCAAGATCGATCACCCGCTCGATCCGGAAAACATGTACCTGTACCACAGTTTCGTGGAAAGCCCGGACATGATGAATATCTACAACGGTAACGTTGTCACCGACCGGAACGGATTCGCGGAGGTTGAACTGCCGGACTACTTTGAGGCGCTCAACAAGGAGTTCCGCTACCAGTTGACCGTTATCGGCGCCTTCGCCCAGGCCATCATCGCCGAGGAAATCGAGGACAACCGCTTCGTGATTGCCACCGACCTTCCCGATATCAAGGTCTCCTGGCAAGTGACCGGCATTCGCAACGACGACTGGGCGCGCGCCAACCGGATCGAGGTCGAAGTGCCCAAGCCTGAACACGAACGCGGTCAGTACCTGTACCCGGACGTTGTAGGTCTGGAGGACTGACCCGATTACGAATGATTAACCCTGCCGGTTAATTGTGAATCCTACCGCCCCCGGCCCGGCGCAACCAGAACACGGTCAGCGCCAAGGCTGCGGTGGTGTAGATCAGCCCGCCCGGCACCCACATCAGCAAACCGGCCAGTTGCTGGTCGGAGAGCTGGTCGAATCCGGCAAATCCAGCCGGGTGATCCGGGTAGAGCAGTTGCGGGGCAAACGTCATCAGGGCGCCCAACATGCCGGTATGCATCATGGTCAGAACGGCGAACACGGCGGCCGTGCCGAAGCTGCCCTGGCCCAGGCGGCCCGGGGCGATCAGTGTCCACCAGAACCACAACCCGGTCGCGAAAAACAACAGGTGCTCCAGGTCGTGGATCAGGCGATGTTCCAGGGCCAGCTGGTAAGGCAGGGGCAAATGCCACAGCCAGATCACCAGGCCATGAATCAGAAAGGCGGTGACCGGCCAGTTCGCTGATGAACCGTAAATGTTGCCCAGCGTCGGTCCTACCCTGCGTCGGATGCTGGATGGCAAAGCAAGCATCCACTGCGGCATGGGGCGAGCCAGCAGCAGCAACGGCGGTGTGACGGCCAGCAGCACCATGTGCTGGACCATGTGACCGGCCAGGCTGCCATGTGCCCAGTGCTCGATCGGCCCGACCAGCGAAACTGCCAGCAAGGCCCAGGCGGCCAGAAACAGCGTGCATCGCATGGCCCCCGGTTGTCGCTGGCTTCGTAAGGCGCCGATCAGCCAGCCGATCAGCAAGATGACCAGTGCCCAGGTCACCCAGTCCAGCAGCAACTGTTCGGGCGAGTGGGCCAGCGCCCACGTCGACCAGAACAGCAGCACGAGTCCGTACACTATCCGGTACATTGCAGCAGCATGGCGACGGGAAAGGCAATCCAGATCAATCCAGCCAGGGAAAGCCCCAACACCAGGCCCTCGACCCGATGGCGGAACCGATGTGACCGTTCGCTCTCATCATAGGCGCGTGGTGCCGGATGACGATGCCAGACCCACAGCAGCAACAGCAATATGCCGCCATGCACCGAAGCAATGATCATCAGCATGATCGTGACCGGATTGACCAGCCCTTGGTCGGCCTCCACGTCGAGCGTCTGACAGCCGAGTGAAAACCCGGCATACAACATCACGAAGGCACTCGCCCAGACGATCAGCCCGGCGCTCATGCGCAACAGTTGCTGAATGCTGAACCGTGCCGGACTCATGAGCCAGTACCCAGTAGTGTCGGCAACGCCAGGACCAGACTCAGACCGATGACGGTGACTGCGGCGGTATAGCCGGCCCAGAGGCGACTCACGCGCAGGTCCAGGCTGCGACGGGTGGAAATGAAACCCTTGTGCCAGCGCAGAACGCAATAACCGGCCAGTACCGCGGTGAGCAATGCATGCAGACCGCAATAGCCGACCAGGAAGGTGGTCACGGCCGCGTAGGCATGGCTGGTTGGTGCGGCCAGTCCGCCGGATATGATCAGGGCACAGCCTGCGGTTGCCAGCACGCCGCCGGCCAGCGCCAGTCCAAGCCCGGTCACGGGGCTCTGGTTTCCGGCATTGGATATGACCGCCATATGCAGCCCGATCACACCGCCCAGACTGGCCGCCATGGTCAGCAGCGGCAACAGCAGTCCGGCGTCGATGAATTGTTCCGGTGGCCAGGCCGGGGCCACGGCCCAAAGGTACAGGTAGCCGAACAGCAGAGTGATATAGAAGGTGCCGTTGACCAGCAGGCCGGCAATCATGCCCCACCAGCCGGGGGCATCGTGAACCTGGGCGTGCAGCGGCAGTCGCAGGCCACGTCCGGCATCCTGGTCGGGCCAGTCCCGATCCAGGCCGGTGGTCCAGGCCCAGCGCAGCCCAGCCACCAGCGCCGCGGCCGCACCCAGGGCCGAGATCCAGTAAAAGCCGAGTAGAAAGCCGACGAAGAACACGGCCAGCATGCTGGCCGTGATCAGCGGCAGGTAACTCGGGCCAGGCAGCAGAATGATCTGGTCGGGCTTGCCGGTCAAAGGATGGACTCCCAGGGTTTCCTGCCAGCCATTGCGTACCCGGGTCAGATAGCCCTGACCCTGGTTGATCTGCTCATCGAGTTGTTCGTCATCCCAGAGCGGTTCGCGACTTGCAACCTCGGGCAGGCCGGCAAAGTTGTAGGTGGCCGGCGGGTGATCCAGGCTCCACTCCAGGGTGCCGGCCGACCACGGGTTGCGCTGGCTGGAGCGCCCGGCCCGCAAGCGCACGACCATGTCGAGAAAAAAGGCGGCAAAGCCGACGGTCAGCACGAAACCGCCTATGGAGCTGACCAGGTTCAGCCACTCCCAGCCCAGGCCTTCCGGGTAGGTATAGACCCGCCGTGGCATGCCGACCAGGCCGGTGAAATGCATGTGGAGAAAGGTCAGGTTGAAACCGATGAAGATCAGCCAGAAGGCCCATTTCCCCAGGGTTTCCGAGGGCATTTTCCCACTCATCAGCGGCAGCCAGTAATAGGCCGCGGCCAGCAGCGGAAACACGAATCCGCCGATCAGGACGTAGTGCAGGTGGGCGACCACGAAATGGGTGTCATGGGCCTGCCAGTTGAACGGCACCAGGGCCAGCATCACCCCGGTCAGGCCGCCGCAGACGAAGACAAACAGAAATCCGAACAGGTAGAGCATTGGCAGTCGCCGCACGGGTCTGCCCTTCCACAGCGTTCCCAGCCAGGCGAAGAACTGGATGGCGGTGGGGATGGCCACGAACATGCTGGCGGCCGAAAAGAACACCAGCGCCAAGTGGGGAATGCCCACTGTGAACATGTGATGGACCCACAGCCCGAAGCTGATGAAGCCGGTGGCGATGATGGCCGCGACAACCCAGTTATAGCCCAGGATGGGCCGCCGGGCAAAGGTCGGGATCATCATTGAAACGGCAGCGGCAGCCGGCAGAAAGATGATGTAGACCTCCGGGTGGCCGAACAGCCAGAAAAGGTGCTGCCAAAGCAATGGATCACCGCCCAGGGCGGCGTCGAAAAACGGCCAGGAGAAGGCGCGTTCGATTTCCAGCAGCACCGAAGCCAGGATCAGTGGCGGAAAGCCGACCACCATCATCAATGCCGTGATCAGGATGTACCAGCCAAACAACGGCATGCGA
>SKKH01000167.1 GCA_007121555.1 Gemmatimonadota bacterium
CACCATGCATGGCACCACCATGATCTTCCTGGTGGCCATGCCCATGGCGGTGGCGTTCTTCAACTACGTGGTTCCCCTGCAGATCGGGGCCCGGGACGTGGCATTTCCACGCTTGAACGCCCTCTCCTACTGGATCTTCCTCTTCGGGGGGGTCTACCTCAACTCCTCGTTCCTCTTCGGGATGGCCCCCCACGCCTCGTGGGTCGGATACGCCACCCTGACGATGCCGGAGTTCTCTCCAGGGCAGAACACCAACTTCTGGCTGATCGGGCTCTCGATCCTGGGGGTCGCGTCGATCGCGGGAGGGGTGAACTTCATCACCACGATCATCAACATGCGGGCCCCGGGGATGAAGTTGATGCGGATGCCGCTGTTCACGTGGATGACCTTCGTGACCAGCTTCCTCCTCATCACGGCGATCCCGGTCATTGGGGTCGCCCTGATCTACCTGGGATTCGACCGGATCTTCGGAACCGTGTTCTTCCAGCCTGCCGGGGGTGGTGATCCGGTTCTCTGGCAGCACCTCTTCTGGATCTTCGGGCACCCGGAGGTCTACATCCTGATCCTCCCCGCCTTCGGGGTGATCTCCGACGTGATCCCGACCTTCTCGAAGAAGCCTCTCTTCGGGTACCCCATCGTGGTCTACGCCGGACTCCTCATCGGTTTCATCGGCTGGGGCGTCTGGAGCCACCACATGTTCACCGTGGGGCTCGGACCCATCGCCGACTCCTTCTTCGTGGCGGCCACGATGATCATCGCCATCCCCACGGGGGTGAAGATCTTCAACTGGATCGCCACGATGTGGGGAGGCTCACTCAAGTTCACCACGGCCATGCTCTTCTCGGTGGGCCTGGTGGCGGTCTTCACCGTCGGTGGACTCTCGGGGATCATGCACGCCTCGGCGCCGGTCAACCTGCAGCAGCATGACTCCTACTTCGTGGTGGCCCACTTCCACTACGTGATCGTGGGTGGTGCCATGATGGGGCTGTGGGCCGGGCTCTACTACTGGTTCCCCAAGGTCCGGGGACGCTTCCTCGACGAGACGCTGGGCAAGTGGCACTTCTGGACCACGATGATCGGGTTCAACCTGACCTTCTTCCCCATGCACTTCGCGGGGCTGTTCGGGATGCCGCGGCGGATCTACACCTACTCCGCCGACCTCAACGTGGACATCTACAACCAGCTCTCCACGGTGGGTGCGTTCATTTTCGGAATCTCGGCCATCATCATGGCCTGGAATCTGGTGAAGAGCTGGCGGAGCGGTGAGAAGGCCTCGGCCAACCCCTGGGGTGCTCCGCACCTGGAGTGGTCCATCCCCTCGCCCCCCCATCACTACAACTTCCCCGGCATTCCCGAGGTGCAGAGCCGGGAGCCGCTCTGGAACAAGGGAGAGCGGGAGGCGATCCTGGCGGTGACGATGGAGGAGCCCGAGTCCGAGCCGGTGATGCCGAACCCCTCGTACTGGCCGATCCTTCTGGCCGCATCGATCACGCTGGCCTGGGTTCTGGTGATGACCGGCACCTGGTGGATCATCGCTCTGGGCATCCTCCCGGTGATCTTCTGTGTCTTCAAGTGGGGTATGGAGCCGGCCTTCCCCGAACATCACTGAGCGCGACCTCCAAACGTGACCGCGACGAACGGATACCGATAGATATGGCTCAGGCAGCGGCGGCAGCAGTGGACGATCACGGACACACGACCACCGGGATCTCCAACTTCAAGGTGGGATTCTGGACCTTCATCGCCTCGGAGTGTCTCTTCTTCGGGACGCTGATCTCCACCTACATGGTGTACAAGGGCCGGGCCGTGGTCGGGCCCTATCCGGCCGAGATCTTCGACGTCCTGATCACCACGATCAGCACGACGGTCCTGCTATTCTCCTCGCTGGCCATGGTGCTGGCTCTCCATGCGGTACAGCTCGCCAACAAGAAGCACGCGATCTGGTGGCTCGTGGCCGTCATCGCCATGGGCGGGATCTTCCTGGGGATGGAGTTCAACAGCTATCTCAAGTACATCGACTACGGGCTGACCCTGGGGTCGAGTACCTTCGGATCCTCCTACTACGTTCTCACCGGGACCCACAAGGTCCACGTGGCCCTGGGAATGGTCTGGATGGGGGTCCTGATCTGGTTGATCGCCCGGAACCGGATCCCACCAGCGAAGTCCGAGCAGGTGGAGATCGCCGGTCTCTATTGGCACTTCGTGGATATCATCTGGATCGTCATCTTCACCCTGGTCTACCTGATCCAGTAAGGACGCCCCAATGAGTACAGACGTTCAGCAGGCAAGCGAAGCGGGCGCACCCGATCACGGTCACGAGGAGGGCCATGCCTCGGCCTCCTTCTACGTCTGGATCGGAGTGATCCTGGCGGTGGTCACGGGCGTGGAGGTGGCCATCTTCTACATCGAGGCCATGGATGCCTACGAGGCGCCTCTCCTGGTCATCCTCTCGGCGGCCAAGGTCGTCCTGGTGATCATGTTCTTCATGCACCTGAAGATGGAGCCCAAGTTCCTCACCTGGGTATTCATGGCCGGTGTGGTGCTGGCCACCTTCATGGTGACGGCCTTGGTGGTCCTCTACCACGTACTCCCGCGTTTCGGAGGATAGGCGGCGGGCCGCGCTGGCCCGCGGGTCGTCCGAGCCGAAAGCCTTGAGAGAGGCCGTGGCTCGGCTTCGATCGCACTGCCCGGCCGGTCCCGTCCGCCTGCTCCATCCGCCCCAACCGTAATCAAAGGACCGGAGGCCCGTTGGCGGCCCCGGTCCTTTCCCTTCTCGGAGAACGATGGATATCCTGGGATTCGAGATCTTCCCCAGCATTCTGGTGGGGTGTCTCTACCTTCTGGGCGGGTACTGGCTGGCGGTGGGTCCGGCCCGCCGCCGGTTCGGGTGGGCGCCGGAGGGACCGGGTCGCTGGCGCTGGTCGGCCTGGATCACCGCCATCCTCATCATCTTCTTCTCGCTGAACGGTCCTCTCCACGAGCTGGCCGACGGATACCTCTTCAGCGCTCACATGGTGCAGCATCTCCTCTTGATGCTCATCATGCCCCCCTTCCTGATCTGGGGACTCCCTCCCTGGCTCATCCGGAAGGCGCTGGAGGTACGACTCCTCTACAGGATCGGCAGGGTACTGACCCATCCCGTTTTGGCCTTCGTGGCATACAACGTGGTGTTCATCTTCTGGCACTTTCCGGATATGTACAACTGGGCCATGATGGACCACACGGTCCACATCGTCCAGCACCTGACCTTCATGGCCGTGGCCGTGATGATGTGGTGGCCGGTGATCAGCCCCGTGGAGGAGCTCCGCCGGATTCCCAATGGTCCCCTTCTCATGGCGTGGATCTTCCTCTTCGGGATTCCGGGGACGATCGTCTCGGCTCTCATCACCCTCTCCGACGACGTCCTCTACAGCTGGTATGCCGCCGCACCTCGGATTACCGCCCTTTCCCCTCTGGACGACCAGCGGTTGGGTGGCCTCATCATGTGGATCCCGGGTATGCTGGTGTTCTGGATCGCCATTTCCGCGGTTTTCTTCCGGTGGACGAGCTACGAGTACAGGAGCTGGAAGGAAGATCCCGAGGCCCTCCCCACCGGCGAGACCGGTCCGTGAAGGGCGGGCCCGTAGTATGTTGATGGGACTGTTCTCCATCGATTCACGCCAGGGGGTCGTCTCCGCCTCCTGGTGTTGCCCTCAGCCCGCCATGCCCAGAGTTGTTCGATCCCGGTTCGGTAGTGGCAGGGGCCCCTTGGGGTCCCCGATCTGGGCGACTCTGGTCCTCTTACTCCTTCCTCTGTTTTCGGGCTTCGGGCCGGAGGGTTCGACGGTTGGCGGTGTCGGGGACCTCTACGCTCAGAGCGTTCCCTGGAGTGTCGAGGGGCAGCTGGGGGGAAGCTTCTTCTTCGGGAATCGGGACCAGACCAATTTTTCGACCCGCGCTGAAATCGAGCGCGCCGATTCCCTCTTCGAGTCAACGACGGAATTCCGCTTCCTCTACGGCACCCAGACCGACGATGAGGGGGTCACCTCGGTGAGTGCCAGATCGTGGGGCGCCGCGAGTCAGCTGGACTTTCGTCCGGAGGCCCCGTGGCAGCCCTTCGTGGGGGGAAGCATCGAGTCGTCCTTCGAGCGGCGGATCGCCCTGCGCTACGACACCGGCGCCGGCTTCAAGGTGAGCTTCCGGGGCGAGGACGGCTCTCGAAACAGGGTGGACTTCTCGGTTTCGATCCTGGCCGAGCGCACGTACGCTCGGGAGACCGCCGATCAGGACCGGGAGGACGAGGTGAGCCTCACCCGCTGGTCCTCCACCTTCAGGGTCCGGCGAGGGTTCTTCGACGACCGACTCTACCTGGATACGAACAATCGGTATCGGCCCGTCTTCGACTCCTTCGCCACCTTCCGCCTCAACTCGGACAACAGCCTCTCCTACGAGCTCACCGAGGTGGTGGCCCTGCGCTTCAGCGTGCAGACGGAATACGACTCCAGAGCTGTGGAGCGGGGCGCGGACACGAATTACGACGGCCGAACCGAGGTGAGCGTCGTCGCTCGTTTCTGAGCGAGGATCCGGCCTTCCGCCACAATTATGGCGTGGCCGAGAAGGTGGACCCGTTCGCCCTGCACCCGGACTCGTAGCTCCCCCTTCCGCACCCCTCCCTGGGTGGCGTGGAGGACCTCCCCATCGGCCACCTCGAGCCGCTGCGCCCAGTACGGGCCCAGGACGGTATGGGCCATTCCCGTCACAGGGTCTTCATCCACTCCCACCCAGGGCCCGAAGAAGCGGGAGGTGAACGCTCGGGGCCCGGTGGGAGCGGTGACGCTGACCCCCATGACACCAGGCGGCAGCTTTACGGCGGCCAGGGCGGCCATCTCCGGACGCAGGCCCTGGACGGTCGCCGGATCCGCCACCGGCACGACCGAAGAGCGGGATCCGGCCAGAAAGGACGTCTCGGCCGGGAGCCCGAGGGCCTCCAGAAGCCCTGGAGGCGCTGGGACCGCCTGGGGCGGATCGCTGGGGAAGTCCATTCGCAGTTCGTCGCCCTCCCGGTCCACTTCGAGGACTCCGGAGAGGGAGTTGAAGCGGAAGGGCGGCTCCTCGCCTTGCTCCAGCAGGGCCTGAGCCGAGGCCAGGGTGGCATGGCCGCAGAGAGACACCTCGGTGGTGGGTGTGAACCATCGAAGGCCCCGCTGTCCGCTGGAATCCGGCAGCCCGGGGAACGCCGTCTCCGAAAGGTTCATTTCGGCGGCGATGGTCTGTCGCTCCTCATCGGAGAGCCCATCCGACGCCAAGCCGGGGAGGATCACGGCCGCCGGATTCCCCCCGAAGGCCACCGGAGTGAAGGCATCCACGATCCTGTACGCCAGGGCGGGGGATGGGGGGCGAGCGGAAGGGGGGGGAGTGGGAGCTTCGCCCTCGTCCCCACGGTCCATCAACCCACCCTCCGGCGCTTCCGCCGCAGGAAGTCCTTCATGACGTACTGGCCCAGCGTCATGGTCGTGGTGAAGTAGGCCTTGCCCCGGGCAATCTCGGAGACCCGTTCCACGAACTTCACCAGGTAGGGGTCCCGGGCCAGCATGAAGGTGTTTATGGCGATCCCCGCCTTCCGACACGCGGTCACCTCGCGGAAGGTACGGTTCAGGATACGGGGGTCCAGCCCTCCGGAGTTGGTGTAGACGCGGCCGTCCGGAAGGGTCATGGCCGACGGCTTCCCGTCGGTGATCATGATGATCTGCCGCATCTCCTTCTTCTGGGCCAGGAGGAGCCTGCGAGCCACCTCGAAGCCCTCGGCGGTGTTCGTATGGAAGGGCCCCACCTGGGCCTCCGCCAGTCTGGAGAGGGGAATCTCCTGGGCCCGATCGCCGAAGGTCACCACCCTGAGGCTGTCGCCGGGGAAGCGGGTACGGATCAGGTGCGAGAGGGCCAGGGCCACCTTCTTGGCCGGCGAGAAGCGATCTTCACCGTACAGCACCATGGAGTGGGAGATGTCCAGCATGAGTACCGTGGCGCACGAAGACCGGTACTCGGTCTGATGCACCATGAGGTCGCCGTACTCCAGATCCAGGGGCACCTTGAGTCCTTCGCGCTCGATGGCCCGGGTCAGGGTGGCGGGAATGTCCAGGTTGAGGGTGTCTCCGAATTCGTAGGGTCGACTCCCCGACCCGGATTCCACCCCGGTGGAGAGTTGGGAGGTCTCGTGACTCCCGGGAGTGGCGTTGCCCATGGCTCCGAGGAGGCTCTGAAGGGCCCGGTAGCCCAGGAAGTCGGTTCCCTTCCGAGTAAGTGAGAAGTCCACCCCCTGGGCCGCCTCACGGGCTTCGTCCACCGAGCCTCCTTCCCCCGTGACCTCGGTGGTGGAGCCCGGCATGCCCGTACCCCCGTCCACTGAGATATACCCTTCGTCCATCAGACGCTGGATCAGGTGATCCAGCATCTCGCCGATGCGTGCCTGGATCTCGGCATCTCCCTCGCCCTCACCCCGTAGCTCTGCCAGCATCTCCGGGGTGAGCTCCCCACTCTCCAGGAGGGCTTCCAGAAGGGCTCCCTTGAGAGCGTCGACGGAACGGGTGTCTTCGTTTCCGGACCATCCCCACCAGGGATGGAAGTGCGGTCCGCCTGCGAACCCTCCGTCCATGAGGAAGTCGGAAAGGTGCTCGAGGAGGGCCTGGAGATTGAGGGCGTCGAGCCAACCCCCCTTGTAACGGGTGTAGGTGGTGAAGCGCATGGAAGTCCCGGTTGGGAGAAGCTACCTTCGAGCGATGACGCTGC
>SKKH01000123.1 GCA_007121555.1 Gemmatimonadota bacterium
CCCGATGGCTCGGTGATCTGGTGCGAATGGTACAACTCGTGGATCCTGGGCAGCGACGGTGAGATCGTCTCCATGTTGTCGTTGGCGCATGACGTGACCGCCAGACGGAGAGCTCTCGAGGAGATCCAGGACCTGAATCGCGAGCTGGAGCGTCGGGTCCGACATCGAACGGCGGAACTCGCGCAGGCAAACGTCGAGCTGAAGGCCCTCAGCTATTCGGTCTCACACGATCTGCGAGCTCCCATCCGGGCGATCCTCGGTTTCGGAGGGATCCTGGAGCGCCGGTTCCGGGATCACCTTCCTGCGCTGGGCCGCGAGTACCTGGGGCACTTGCTCGAAGCGGGCCAGCAGGCTGACCATTTGATCGACGGCCTTCTCGAGTACGGGCGAATCGGATCCCAGCCGGTGGAGCTATCCCCCGTGGATCCGCTCCCCGTTGTGAGCTCCCTCTGGGGCCGACTTCAGGCTTCCGGTGATGTTCAGGGAGCCCGACTGGAGGTCGCCGATTCGCTCCCTTCCATCCTGGCGAATGAGGATCTTCTGGCCCGCATCTTCGAGAACCTCTTCTCCAACTCCCTCAAGTACGGGTGGTCGGAGGGCCCCCCGCGCATCCGGGTCGACGGTGAGGTGGGAGACGTGGGTTGGGCGCAGCTCCGGGTAAGGGACGACGGGCCTGGGATCACCGAGGCCGATCGTGAGCGTGCCTTCGACCTCTTCCAGCGGCTTCATCAACCGGCCCAGGTGGCGGGTGCGGGTGTGGGGCTCGCCGTGGTGAAGCGGTCCATGGAGCGGATGGGCGGAAGGGTCCACCTCGAAGCTGGAGATCCGACCGACCCGTCCGCCCCCGGGCTCCGCGTCGTCCTCTCCTTCAGGAGGAGGGTGGGTTCCATGCGGCCTGCCGGAGAAGTGGAGGCCGCGATCCCGATCCCCTCAGGGGCGAGTGGAGCGAGCCATGAAGTCAGCTGACCCGGTTCGAGTTCTCTATGTGGACGACTCTCCCTTTGACAGGGCGCTCGTGCGCGACGCCCTCGAAGAGGAAGGCGAGGGGTTCCGCCTCGTCGAGGCCAGTCACCGAGGTGAACTGGATTCCGTTCTGGCAGGCGAATTTCCCTTTGACCTGGTTCTGAGCGACTTCAACATCCTGGGTATGACGGGGCTGGAGGTGGTGGGAGCGGTCCATGAGCGTCACCCGGACATCCCCATCATCATCGTCACCGGCACAGGATCGGAGGAGGTGGCGGTGAAGGCGCTGAAAGCCGGGGCAGAGGACTACGTGATCAAACAGCCTCAGCACATTCGCCGGCTTCCCCAGACAATCCGCGGCGTACTGGAGCGTCGCAGACTCGAGTCTTCTCTCGAAGCGACCCGTGTCCAGCTCGGACAGCTCCGTCATCTGGAAGCGGTGGGTCGCCTCGCGGGCGGGATCGCGCACGACTTCAACAATCTTCTCACGGTGATCACCGCGAATGCGGAGCTTCTCAGCTCCGTGGAGGGTCCGGACGGACCGCCGGCCGAGGAGCTCCGCGATATCCTGCAGGCCGCAGCTCAGGCCACGGAGCTGACCCGCCATCTGATGGAGTTTTCGAGTGGAGCCGGAATTCCCCTCGAGCGGGTGGATCCGGTTCGCCTGATTCAGGAGACCCTCCCCCTCCTGAATCGGTCTCTCGGGAGTGAGGCGGAGCTGTTGACGCGGATCCCCCCCGAGCTGCCGTCGCTCCTCACCGTGCCCGCCCGATTCCAGCAGGTCATCATGAACCTGGGATTGAACGCCCGGGACGCCCTGGCCGAAGGGGGCAGGGCGGGGACGATACGGCTCGAGGCCGATCTCTGGACGCCTCCCCCCATCGCTTCGGGGGGACGCGAAGACGGCAACGGACTTCCCCCCACGGACTCCCTTCTTCGGCACCTTCCCGGAGAGGGCGTGCGTCCCCTCGTGCGCATCCGGGTCTCGGACAACGGATGCGGCATGCCTCCCGAGGTGGTGGAGCGGATCTTCGAGCCCTTCTTCACCACCAAGGCCATTGGACGAGGAACGGGGCTCGGGCTGGCCTCGGCCTTCGGGACGGTCCGGCAGGCCGGCGGCACGATTCTGGTCGAAAGTGAGGTGGGCAAGGGAAGCACCTTCACAGTGCTCCTCCCTCGCGCCTCCGACGTGGAAGCGGATCGGGTGTAAGGAGACCCGATGGTGATCCAGGGTGACGCGCGGATCAGAAGGCCGGAGCCAGGAGCACGGCATTCATGAAGAGAAGCTGCGTGGCTTCGGCGTAGCCTCGGAAGTTGGGATCTTCGGCGAAGGCCACCACCCGGCCCCGGCCCATGGGCTCGTGCATGAGAAAGGCCTTGGAGGCCAGTTGGGGGCGGGCGTCTTCCCACACGATGCCGCTCAGCACCAGTTCGCCCAGGGGAGCGTAGACCCCCACGTTCGTACCCTGGTCCAGGGTGAGGGGGCTGAAGATCCTGGACCCCGAGACCATCGCGCCCATCTCACCCCCGCTCCCGGCGGCCAGGACGTGGGTCGTATCCAGGACCGCCCGGAGGATGGCTCCGGAGACGGGTTCCGGGCTCTCCTCCTGGGGCACGATGGCCTCGAGGAGGTCGATGGGCTGGCTCTCCAGCGAAGGGCTCGGGGCCGGGTCGCGTGAGGGGGCGCCAGCCCGCAGCTCGGCCCGACTCGAGAGGAGCCCCACCTCCTCCCGGGTCGCCCACCGGGTGGACTCGCCCATGGTCACCAGGGTGCCCCCCTCCCGGACCCAGGCTCGGATCCGTTCCAGGGTGGGGCCCGACAGCACCTGGGCGTAATTTCCCTGGGGGAGGATCAGGACCGAGACCCCGGAGAGGTCCGCCCGGCCCAGAGCGCCGGCCCGGACCGCGGTGACCTGCTTGCCGTAGCGCCGCTCGAGCACCCATCGGGCCCACCCCGCGGACAGACTCTGGGTCGGGGTGTCCCAGACCAGGAGCGTACGTCCCTTTGGGAGTTGGCGCATCTGGTTGCTTCCCAGAGAGATTCCCTCCGCCACGAATGCGTCGTCCACTGGAGTGACCGGCGCGCGATGCTTGGAGATGAGGTCTGCGAGGATCTCCTCATGGGCGGTGTCCAGCTCAGACGCTCGAACCAGGATGGTCCCCACCCCGAACCGCTCCCCGTTCAGGGAGAAGGGGGCGCCGGCGGCTCGCAGGGGCAGGCCCTGGTCCAGGCCCTGGCCGGTGAGGGCGGCCGTGCCCGTACCCCAGGGAAGGAGCCATCCGACGCGGGCCTCCGGGAGCGGGGAAGGGGGGCCTTCACCTCGATCCCTGTCGAACCCGGCCGGGACCTCGTCCCACTCCACCGCCACCGGGACGTCGGCCGCCACAGTCTCCACGTCCCAGAGGAGTGGGAGGCTCCATGCCGTGACGTCGTAGATCTGGTCCGGCAGACGCTGAGCCCTCCGCTCCCGCTGGAGCTCCACGAACCCCGGATCCATGGTCGTCTCCGGATCCATGAGGTTCCGGACCAGGCGTCCGGCCGGCTGCTCCAGGGGGACCACGAAGCTGCCCGCGGGATAGGAGCGGCCCCCGACGCTGAACGGCTCCCGGGCCCGGCGGACCTCGATGCCATTGGAGGCCAGGAGCGAAGCGAGGTCCCGGGTTCGCCCCGGGTCGTCGCCGGGTGGAAGCAGATAGGCCCGGATGCCACTCCCTCCCTCGGCCACCGCCTCCAGCCGAAAGTCCAGGAAGGAGCCGAGGATCTCCTCCCGATTCTCGGCGGCGGTGAGGGCGGTCCGGAGGGCTGCCTGGAAGTTCTGCTCCACCCCCTGGGCGTAGCTCAGCGTATCGCCTTCGTCGCGCCGCACCAGGAGCCCTCGGGGGGAGGCCTGTTCGAAGGTCTTGCCGAGGGCGCCGTGGGCGGTGGGCCAGGAGGCCCCGTACCCCGGGTAGAAGCCGTCGAAGATCTCGCGGATGAAGTAGGGCCAGCCCCGCTCGTCGAAGAGGTTGGCGTTCTCCCGGCCGAACAGCTCGAAGAGATCGTCCTGGGCCGAGGTCGTGTGCGGATTTCCCGGTCGCGCCGAGGGAGGGAAGTAGTAGGTGCTGTTGCTCCCCATCTCATGTAGATCCACCACGATGTGGGGATTCCAGCGGAGGAGCTCCTGAACCTTCCCCCTGGTCTCGACCTGCGTCTGGGCGAACCAGTCCCGGTTCAGGTCGAAGAGGTAGTGGTTGGAGCGCGCCCCGGGCCAGGGATGGTCTCGTTCTGCCGCCACTGGATCCGGATCGGGGTCCATGGCGGCCCCCTGGAGGTTCTCGGCCAGGAAGCGAGCTCGGCCATCGGGGTTCTGGACCGGGTCCAGGAGGACGATGGATTCCTCGAGGATCCGGTCCACCTCCGGGTCGTTCTGTGCCGCCAGGAGGTGGTAGGCCATGATCATGCTCGAGCCCGCCGGCGTGATCTCGTTTCCATGGACGGAGTGGGCGAGGGCGGTGACCACGGGAAGCTGCGCCACCAGCTCGTCCCGAGCCTCTGTGGAGAGCTCCCGAGGGTCCGCCAGTGCGGCGAGGCCGTCCTGCACCTCGCTCGGTCGGGCCATCCGGTCCGTCGACCCTATGGCCAGGAGGACCAGGGGCCGACCCTGCCACGATTTGGCGTACTGGACCAGGTGCGCTCGGGACGGAGCAGCCCGGGCCAGCTCCTCGAAGTACGCCACGATGGCCTCCGGTCCGGTGATCCGTTCGAACGGATCGTGGCCCAGCACCTCTTCGGGCGTGGGGATCGAGGGATCATAGAGCACATTGGCCATCCCCGTGGGATGGGCCTGGGCGGTCAGCTCGACGGGGGCCATCCAGAGGAGAGCGGAGAGGACGGCCAGCAGGGAGGGGAACGCCCTGCGCGGGAGGGTGGGCTCGAGGCGGGGGAAGACGGGCACGGGAGGCCGAGGGTTCGAGGGAGGGGGTGGGGGGACGAGGACCCCACCTCGAGCGCCAACCTATCCCGTGGTCCAGCCCTGGAAAAGAGAGTGGGCGGGACCGTCACCTCCCACAACGCAAAAACGGCCGCCCCCCGGAGGGGACGACCGTTTTCGATTCCAACAGCTCGGGGTCAGCCCCGAACGACGTTCTCCGCAGCCGGACCCTTCTGGCCCTGAACCACATCGAACTCCACGACCTCACCTTCGTCGAGGGACTTGAACCCCTCTCCCTGGATGGCCGAGTGATGGACAAAGCAATCCTTGCTGCCGTCCTCGGGGGTGATGAAGCCGAAGCCCTTGCTGTCGTTGAACCACTTCACGGTGCCCTTCGTACGCATGATGCCGTGCTCCCTGTACTAAATGCTGGTGCTCTCGGGGCCCGGTATCTCCGTACCACTCGATCTCACCGTTGTAGATGGCGTGCTGAGGTGAAGGTGATCGAGAACGACCAGAGCTCCTGCCCCACGCTGGTTGCGACGTTACGGTCAGAACACACGCCACCGCAGTATCGCATGATTCGGCTTCCGTGTACAGGGGGCGCCACCCCCGGCTCCCTTCTCCCGCCGAAGTCCGATAGATTAGAGAGTCTACTCCAACGATCCGGACGGTTCTTCAACACCCTCATATTCCACACTCCAACAAGGAGATCCGATACCTATGGCGATCTCGAAGAGCAACGCCAAGAGCCTCTGTACCCAGCGCGAGTGGGAGCTGCTTTCGCAGAGCTGGAATCCGGAGCTTTCGCAGATTACCCCGGGTCGGCTGCGTCAGAAGGTTCAGCGTGCCCGGACCCTGCGAGACAAGTTCCGCGACCTGGCCCGCCAGCAGTCCGGAGAGGCACGGGGCAAGCGGGATCCCCGCTCCACGAGGCCGTCTCAGAGCAATCAGAACACGCAGCGCAAGGCGCAGATCTTCGACGAGGCGCTGGAGCGCTTCCAGGCCCGACTCGCCGAGGTGGACGAGTAGAGAAAAGGGAGGCGTAGGCCCTCTCGGGGGGAGGAGTGGGTGGGGCATTGCCCCTCTCGTCGGCGTTTTGCGCAGGAAGGGGTGGACGGGGCCACAGAGCCCAGATTCCCAACCCCTTGCTCCAGGATGGTCGATCCATGAAGAGAACCACCCTTTTCCTGACCTCGCTCGCGGTCCTGACACTCGTCGTCACCGGGTGCGACCATTCTCCGGTCCATCCGGGTCCGGACGCCGCCGAGTCGGTGCTTCTCCCGGGCCAGGTGGACCACAGTGCCCACGCCGCAGCCGACGCCCGTGGCGTGACCGGTGATCCCGTGGTCCTGGCCAGTATCCGGCATGCCACGGCCCGCTATCAGCAGTACGAGCGGGCGCTGGACGACGGATTCGTGCCTCTCAGCGAATGCGTCTACATGCCCGGACTCGGCGGGATGGGCATCCACTACGGCCGTGTGGATCGAATCTTCGATCCCGTCATCCGCGCCACCGAGCCCGAGATCCTCCTCTATGAGCCCATGGCCAACGGGAGGAAGCGCCTGGTGGGAGTGGAGTACATGGTTCGACAGGTCGACTGGGAGGCGGCCGGCAATGAGGGTCCGCCCTCGGTGGCCGGACGGGAGTTCGATCCACCGAACCCCTTCCACCCCGAGGCCCTCGTCGCGGAGTCGTATACGCTTCACGTCTGGACGTGGCGGAACAACCCGGCCGGAATGTTCGCCCCCTTCAACCCCAACGTGGGGTGTTGAGAGGCTGAGTTCCCAGGCAGGCCGAAGTCGCTACCGCGGAGGGGTGCGAGTTCATCGCCCCCCTCCGCTTCGTCCACGTGGATGACCGCCGAAGTCAGGGTCGCGCAGCCCATCCGGCGGTCAGGACCCGGTGGATCCCGCCTGAGACGTCTCGAAGACCCTGCTGGCCAGGATGTCCTCGGCGCTGATCGTGGAGAGGGCCTCCGCATCGACCGGTCCCTCCGACTCCTCGAAGAGTCGCTTGGCCTGGCGGAGCCGGGCCCGATCCAATGCGTTTCGCAGGGAGCGGGCGTTGGAGAAGTGGGGCTGTTCACGGCGGAGGGCGAGATAGCGCCGGAGGGCGACCTCCGCATCGGCGGAGAGGCGGTAGTTCAGTCGCTCCAGCATAACCTCGGAGATGGCCAGCAGTTCATCGTCGGAGTAGTCCGGGAACTCCACGTGATGGGCGATCCGGGAACGAAAGCCGGGGTTGGCCGAGAAGAACCGATCCATCCGGTCCTCGTAGCCGGCCAGGATCACCACCAGGTCGTCGCGCTGGTTCTCCATGATCTGGAGGAGGATCTCGATGGACTCCTGCCCGTAGTCCCGCTCGTTCTCGGGTCGGTAGAGGTAGTAGGCTTCATCGATGAAGAGGACTCCCCCCATGGCCTTCTTCAGGATCTCCTTGGTCTTGGGAGCGGTGTGGCCGATGTACTGACCCACCAGGTCGTCCCGGGTCACCGAGACCAGATGCCCCTTTCGGATGTATCCCAGCCGATGGAGGATACCGGCCATCCGTCCGGCCACGGTCGTCTTGCCGGTGCCCGGGTTCCCGGTGAAGCTCATGTGGAGGGTTGGGGGCTCATGGGCCAGCCCCAGCTCTCGCCGCGCCCGGTCCACCAGGAGGAGGGCGGCGATCTCCCGGATCCGGCGCTTCACCGGCCCCAGCCCCACCAGCTCCCGGTCCAGCTCGTCGAGTATCTTACCGACCCCCGATTCTTCGTAGATGGCCCGGAGATCCACGGATGTGGGGCGGTCAGGCGTCATCGCCGTACCTCTCTCCGGCCGGTCGTTCGGTGGCGTAGGAGTGGGTGGAGTAGCGGATCAGGCGTCCCGCGCCCTCGCGGCGGTCCAGGCGGAAGCCCGGCTCGGAGGTGGGCCGATTCACGATGAAGGAAAGCCGGATGGACTCCCACCCGGGCGAGGAATCGAAGGCCGACAGCCGGATGTAGCGGTCGCCGTAGACCTCGCGGCAGTCGGCCAGTTCGATCATGACCCCTGCGGCGTCGGCGATGTCGAACATGGGGTGGCCCCACATGTCCCAGTATGTGTTTCGGGGATGGGGATCGTCGGTGAACTCCAGATTCACTGCCCACCCCTGGTCCAGGCAGTACTGCACCTGGGCCCGGATCTGATCGTCGGTGAGCTCGGGGAGGAAGGAGAAGGTTCCCTGGGTCAGCTTCATGGTTGGTTTCCTGGTATGGGGGAGTCCGGTCCGAGGATGCGGCCGTTCGCTCCTCGCGTTCGCTGGACACGGGCGGAGGTCACGACGGCGTGGCCGTGGGTACGAAGTCGGGGGTGTCGGTGGAGGCGTAGTTGAAGGTCACGTTCTTCCAGGTGTCCAGCGCCTTCTTCAGCGCCGGCGACCCCTTCGCTGCGTCCTGGAGGATGTCCGGCCCCTCCTCCATGAGGTCTCGACCCTTGTTGCGGGCCAGGACCATGGCTTCCAGAGCCACCCGGTTGGCCTCGGCCCCGGCAGCGATGCCGGTGGGGTGACCGATGGTGCCTCCCCCGAACTGGAGCACCACGTCTTCGCCCAGGAGGTGGAGGAGTTGATGCATCTGTCCGGCGTGGATTCCCCCGGAGGCCACGGGCATGACCCGATTGATCGAAGCCCAGTCCTGATCGAAGAAGATGCCCCGCTCCAGGTGCTGGGGATTTCGCGGCTCCCGGCAGACGTCGTAGTAGCCCTTGGTGGTGGCGGGATCGCCCTCGAGCTTGCCGACGATGGTGCCGGCGTGGATGTGGTCCACTCCGGCCAGCCGCATCCACTTGGCGATGACCCGGAAGGAGACCCCGTGGCTCTTCTGGCGGGTGTACGTGGAGTGGCCCGCCCGGTGGAGGTGGAGGATCATGTCGTTCCTACGGGCCCACTTCGAGATGGACTGGATCGCGGTGTAGCCGATGACCAGGTCGATCATGATGATCACCGACCCCAGCTCCTTCGCGAACTCCGCCCGCTCGTAGATGTCTTCCATGGTCGCCGCGGTGACGTTCAGGTAGGTCCCCTTGATCTCGCCGGTTGCGGCCTGGGCCCGATGGACCGCCTCCATGCAGTAGAGGTATCGGTCTCTCCAGTGCATGAAGGGCTGGGAGTTGATGTTCTCGTCGTCCTTGGTGAAGTCCAGCCCACCCCGGAGCGCCTCGTAGACGACCCGCCCGTAGTTCCGGCCGGAGAGGCCGAGCTTGGGCTTCACGGTGGCCCCCAGGAGGGGGCGGCCGAACTTGTCCAGCCGCTCCCGCTCCACCACGATCCCGGTCGGCGGACCGTCGAAGGTCTTCACGTAGGCCACAGGGAGCCGCATGTCCTCGAGTCGGAGGGCCTTCAGCGGCTTGAACCCGAACACGTTCCCGATGATCGAGGCCGTCAGGTTGGCGATGGAGCCGGGCTCGAAGAGATCCAGGTCGTAGGCGATGTAGGCGAAGTACTGACCGGGCGCGTTGGGGACCGGATCCAGGCGGTAGCACTTCGCCCGGTATTTCTCGGCTGCGGTGAGTCGGTCCGTCCAGACCACGGTCCAGGTGGCCGTGGAGGATTCGCCGGCCACCGCCGCCGCCGCTTCCACTGGGTCCACCCCCTCCTGGGGGGTCACCCTGAAGAGGGCCAGGACATCGGTGTCCCTGGGTTCATAGTCGGGTTCCCAGTAGCCCATCTTCCGGTAGTCGAGCACGCCGGCCTCATAGCGCTCCTTCCCGGTGATCGTCCTGGCGTTGGTATCCATATCCATGTGGGGTTCTCCTCAGGGGTGGGGGATCGGCGATCCCGGGGTGGGTGTGGGATGGATCAGGGCGTCTGCCGCCGGCGCTCGACAAGCCGGAGGATCATGGGCGTCAGGATGAGCTGCATGGCCAGATCCAGCTTTCCACCGGGGATCACGATGGAGTTGGCGCGGGACATGAAGCTCTGGTGGATCATGGCCAGCAGATAGGAGAAGTCGATGTCCCGGGGATCGCGGAATCGTATGACCACGGCCGACTCGTCGGCCGTGGGGATCCAGCGAGCGATGAAGGGATTCGAGGTGTCCACGAGGGGAACCCGCTGGAAGTTCACGTCGGTGTGGGTGAACTGCGGACAGATGTAGTGGACGTAGTCGGGCATCCGACGCAGGATGGTGTCGGTCACGGCCTCCGTGGTGTACCCTCGCTTCTCCCGGTCCCGGTGGATCTTCTGAATCCACTCCAGATTCACCACGGGCACGACCCCGATCTTGAGGTCGGCGTGCTGCGCCACGTCGACCTCCTCGGTGACCAGGGCTCCGTGGAGGCCTTCGTAGAAGAGGAGGTCGGACCGCTCCGGGATTTCTTCCCAGTCGGTGAAGGTGCCTGGGGGTGCCCCCCACTTCCGCTCCTCCTCCTGGTTGTGCACGTAGTGCCGGGTACGCCCGGAACCCGAAGCGCCGTAGCTGCGAAAGGTCTCTTCCAGCTCGGCGAAGAGGTTGGCTTCGGGTCCGAAGTGGCTGAAGTGCCGATTGCCTGACTCCTCGGCCTCGGTCATGACCCTTCGCATGGTGACCCGGTCGTACCTGTGGAAGGCGTCCCCCTCGATGTACACGGCATCGACCTTCTCCCGCCTGAAGATCTGCTCGAAGGTGTGGCGGACCGTCGTGGTTCCGGCCCCCGAGGAGCCGGTGACCGAGATGATGGGATGCCGTTGGGACATGGGGTGTCCAGTTCCAGGGCGAGACAGGTGAAGCTCAGGGCCGGAAGAGGCCTCGGCTGGCGAAGAGGGGCTCACGGTTCGGTCCTTGGGAGGGCCGGGAGCGGATGAAGGCCTCCACCCACCGGGTGGCCCCCATGACCAGGGGCGTCCGGGCCCAGGGTCCGGGGACGGGCACGTGGGCCAGCCTCTCGCGGCCGTCCGTGGCCATCCCCCCGGCGCCCTCGATGAGGAGGGCCACCGGGAGCGCCTCGTGATGGCGCAGGTAGAGATTCTCTCCAGGCTCTCCTCGCCCCAGATAGGTCGCCGGTCGCAGGAGGGCGCCCCCTTCTCGCAGGATGCGGTAGGTCTCCCAGGACAGGGAGTGGATCGGACGGACGGTGGAGCCGGCGCGGAAGGGGGCGGAGCCGTCCAGGAGGTGCTTGGCGGCGAAACCGAGGGGTTCGGGTTCCCATCCACCGGTCTCTGCCGGGACGAGGGCGAAGCTGCGTCCCCCCTCGGGGATGCGGAGGTTCCGAGAGGTCACCACAAAGCCCGAAGCCCTCCGGTCCAGTCGGAGGAGGTGGGTGCATCCTCCGAGGGCCAGGAGCATCGCGGTGTGCGCACCATGGAAGAGCATGCCCCCGACCTCCGCCTTCCCCGGTCCCCGGACCGTGAAGAGGGTGCCCACAGGACCCCCATGGAGGGGGGCGCCCGTTCCGCCCTCCAGGGGCAGGAGGAGGATCCCGGCGCCGCCGGATTCGTCGCGGCGGCCCTCGACTCGAGGCCAGGGGGGAGGCTCTCCGGCCGACCAGATCCACTCCGCCCCCGCCTCCTCCAGCGACTCCGTCAACGTCGTGCGGAACGAGAGCTCCAGCTCCGCCGCTCCTGAGATCTGCTCCAACGCCTCGACGTTTCGAATCGCCGCGCTGCCCAGAGCCATGAGAAGCCGCCCCATCGCCCCGGAGCACCCGCCCGGGAGCTCCTGGTCCAGGAGTCGGGGCAGGGTGTCGGGCTCGATGGGCTCTCCAGTGCTGACCACGTGAGGCTCCTGATTCCGGATCCGGGGTTCGCCCCGGCGCAGAGTTGGACCGAAACGAGGGCCGGCCTCCCGAGGCGTGCTCCGGTAGGCACGAGTCCGGGAGTGGGAAGAAAGATGGGGGGAGTGGCGGATAAAGAAAAGACAAAATAAATTCAATACATGAAAGAAAAACTGAATATACGAATGGACCGGGTCACCCTGCGTCAGCTTCGGGGACTCGCGGCGGTGGCTCGAGCCGGGACGGTGACCGCAGCAGCCGATCAGCTTGGGCTCACTCCACCGGCGGTCAGCATGCAGATCCGTCAGCTCGAGGACACGGTGGGGATGCCCCTGGCCGAAAGGACCTCAGGGGGATTCGTCCTGACCGACGCGGGCTCCGAGGTCCTGGGCACGATCCACCGGATCGAGTCCGCGCTGCGGGAATGCGGAGAGGTCCTCGAAACGCTTCACCGGAAGGAAGGTGGGCGTGTGGTGGTGGGAGGGGTGAGCACGGCCAAGTACTTCCTTCCCCAGGCTGTGGCTTCTTTCGTGGAGAGCTGGCCAGGGGTGTCCGTTCGGCTCCAGATCGGGAACCGGGACGAGGTGATGGCTGCGCTGCGCAGCTACGAGATCGACCTGGCGGTGACGGGGCGGCCTCCTCTGGACATCCCGATCCGGAAGGCGGCGATCGGAGATCATCCGTATGTGGTGATCGGTCCCCCGGACCACCCCCTGGCGGGGGGCGGTCCCGTCTCCCTCTCGGCCCTCGAACGCGAGACCTTCATCATGCGCGAGGAGGGGTCGGGAACCCGGAGCGTGGCCGCGCGGCTGATCGCCGAGGCCGGATTTCCGGCGCAGGTGGGTACGGAGATGAGCTCGAATGAGAGCATCAAGCAGGCCGTCATGGCCGGTCTGGGTGTGGCGGTGATCTCGGGCCACACCGTGGCCACAGAGTTGGCGAGCGGACGCCTGGCCATGCTTCCGGTTCGCGGCCTTCCCGTGCGGCGGCAGTGGTTCGTCACCAGTCGGGAAGAAAAACGTCTCCTGCCCCCCGCTGCGGCCTTCTGGGAGTTCCTGGCCACCCGTGGGGCCAGCTTTCTTCCCCATGTCCCGGGGCTCAAAGCCAAGGGCAAGACCGGATCGAAGCGGAAGCCCAGGGGCGACCGAAAGCCGCGAAGGACCTCGAGAGATGAAGCGGAGGCGGCGTCGGACGACTGACTCCCCGCGTTTCGGGCCCCGGGGCCGGAGACCCATTGGGCCGCCAGGGGGGGAGGGCTGGCGAAGCCCCGGCTCTCGGTCCTATTCTGGGCTGAGCGGTCCAAGTCCCCCTAATTTCTCGTTCCATGACCATCTCCACGTCGTACCCATCGTCGACTCCATCCCATGCCGGTGTTCTGGGCTCCCGGCGCTCCTGGCGTCCCCTGGCCTGGACCCTTCCGCTGGCGGGACTCCTCCTGGCTCTTGTCCTGCCCCAGCCCGCCGATGCCCAGCGGACCGAGCGGCCCCCCCTCCATGGGAAGGAGTGGATGGCCATCACCGGGAAGCCGCTGGCAGCCACCGCCGGCGCCAGGATCTTCGAGGATGGGGGCAACGCAGTGGACGCCGCCGTGGCCATGCTGGGCGCCACGGCCACCATGTGGGACGTGCTGGGGTGGGGCGGCGAGACCCAGGCCCTGATCTACAATCCGGAGACGGGACAGGTCATCGGCGTGAACGGCCTCGGCTTCGCTCCCTCCGGCGCGACGCCGGAGTTCTTCCATCGCCAGGGGATGCATTTTCCCCCCGAGCACGGTCCACAGGCGGCGGTCCTCCCTGGGACGCCGGGGGCCTTCATGGTGATGCTGGCCGAGTTCGGGCGCCTCTCCCTGGCCCAGGTCCTGGCCCCCTCGATCCAGATGGCCGACGGCTATCCCATCGAGGCCCAGGCCGCCAACTCCATGGAGCGAAGCAAGGAGCAGATCAAGGAGTGGGCGTATTCCCGGCAGGTCTTCCTTCCCCACCTCGGTTCGGAGGAGCGGGAGGCGCCCCACGCCGGTGAGATCTTCCGGCAGGGCGATCTGGCCGCCACCCTGAGAAAGCTGGTGGAGGCCGAGGAGGAGGCCCTGGCCGCGGGCGCCTCCCGGGAGGGGGCGATCATGGCGGCCTACGACCGGTTCTACCGAGGGGATATCGCCGAGGAGCTGGTCCGGGCCACCCAGGAGGCCGGCGGCCTCATCACCATGGAGGACCTGGACCGGTGGGAGGTGAAGCTGGAGGAGCCGGTGTCCACGACCTACCGCGACATCGAGGTCTACAAGCTGGACTTCTGGACCCAGGGTCCGGTGATGCTCCAGGCGCTGAACCTCCTGGAGAATGCCGATCTGAAGGCCAAGGGATTCAACAGCGCCCGGTACATACACGCCCTCTACCAGGCCATGAACCTGGCCTTCGCGGATCGGGATTTCTACTACGGAGATCCGGCCTTTGAGCCCATGACGCCGGCAGAGGGGCTGCTCTCGAAGGAGTACGCCAGGGACCGATGGGCCCAGGTGGACTGGGAGCGCAACGACCCGGAGGTCGGGCCCGGCGACCCCTACCCCTATCAGGGTGAGGAGAATCCCTTCAGGGATCACCTGGAGGCCTGGGAGCCCAACCCCTCCTTCCTCGAGTCCGACCCGCCCGGGTACGTGGACAGCGAGGACGGGGCCAACGGGGAGGGCGCGCGTGCACGGCCGGGTGAGACGCGGAGCGCGAGCGCCACCGGTTCCGGGCGGACCGGGAGTGCCACCGGATCCGCTGCCCCCGAGGGCTGGGACCCCGAGGATCCCTTCTACCGCGGGACCACCGCGATCCAGACTGCCGACGCCGAGGGCTGGCTCGTGTCGGTGACTCCATCGGGTGGGTGGATTCCGGCCTTCATCGCGGGCTCGACGGGGATCGGGCTCAGTCAGCGGATGCAGAGCTTCGTGACCGACCCCAGGATGAACCCCTACAACGTGGTGGAGCCGGGCAAGCGCCCCCGGGTGACCCTGACCCCCTCGCTGGCCATGAAGGACGGAGCGCCCCTGATGGCCTTCTCCGTCCAGGGCGGGGACGGCCAGGACCAGAACCTCCTCCAGATGTTCCTGAACATGGTGGAGTGGGACATGACGGTGCAGGAGGCGGCCGAGGCCCCCAACATCCAGTCCTACCAGTTGCGGGGGTCCTTCGGCGATCACGTATCCCGGCCCGGAGAGCTTCTGGTCCACGAGGAGACCCCTTCCTGGGTCCAGAGGGAGCTCCGGGGCATGGGGTATTCGATCCGTACATCGCCCCGGACGTCGGGCCCCCTCCAGGGCATCTGGCTGGATCGGGAGCACGGGACCTTCTGGGGAGGTGTGAGCAATCATGGAGAGGACTATGGCATCGCCTGGTAGGGTGTGGGGAGCTCGCTACGCGGCCTCCTTCGTCGTTTTCGTCCTCCTTCTGGGCCTGGGCATGGCGGAGGAGGTGACCGCTCAGAGCGGGGCGCACTCGCACGGCGCCTCCGAGGTGGTGGACCGGGCGGCGGAGTCCGTCCCTCTCTACGAGAATCTGGGTTCGTTGGAGCGTCCGGTGGACACCGCCCAGGAGGAGGCCCGGGCCTATTTCCAACAGGGCCTTCGCCTGACTTATGGATTCGGGCACCCCGAGGCGATCCGCTCGTTTCGGGCAGCCCGGGAACGGGATCCCGAGTGCGCCATGTGCTGGTGGGGAGAGGCATGGGCGCTGGGTCCCTACATCAACTCCGCCACCATGACCGACGAGGACGAGGTGGCGGCCCATGCTGCGATCCAGCGGGCCATGGAGCTCAGGGACCAGGAGGGTGTGTCGGAGGTGGACCGGGCCCTCATCGAGGCCATGGCGGAGCGCTACCAGCCCACCCCCGACGCCGATCGCCGACCCGCCCTGGATTCCGCCTACGCCGACGCCATGCGCCACGTGGTTCGGGAGCACCCCCACGATCTCGATGCCGCCACTCTACTGGGCGAGGCGCTCATGGTCCTGCGCCCCTGGGACCAGTGGCAGCGAGACGGCACCCCCCAGCCCGGGACCCTGGAGGTCCTGGCGGTTCTGGAGAGCGTGCTGGGACGCGATCTGGGTCATCCCGGAGCCTGTCATCTCTACATCCACGCCGTGGAGGCCTCCCTGGAACCCCAGAGGGCCGAGCCCTGTGCGGACCTCCTGGGATCGTCGATTCCGGGGGCGAGCCACATCCGGCACATGCCCTCCCACATCTACATGCGGGTCGGGCGCTACCACGACGCGGTGCGGGGGAACACGGCGGCCTGGCACGTGGATCAGCAGGCCGCCCATGGGGGGCCGCCGGGGATTTACCCGACCCACAACCTCCACATGCTATCCTTTGCCGCCTCCTTCGACGGACAGAGCGCGGTGGCGATGCAGGCGGCCCGGGACCTGGCGCGACTGGCTCCGCCCACGGGGTTCTACCGGCACCTGACCAAGGCCCGGTTCGGCCGATGGGACGAACTCCTTGAGGACGAGACCGCTCCGGAAGGCGACTTCCAGCGGGGGGTCTGGCACTTCGCTCGGGGGCTGGCCCAGCTCCGGACCGGTGAGGTGGAGGCCGCCGAGATGGACCTCTCGGCCCTCACCGGAATCCGCGACGAGATCGGCGACACCCGCTTTCGTCGGCATCCCCACAGCGACCTCCTGGGCATGGCCCAGGGCATTCTGGCCGGTGAACTTCACGCGTCCGCTCGCCGGTTCGACGAGGCGGTGGAGGCGCTGGAGGCGGCCCTTCCTCTGGAAGAGGGTCTCCCCTACGATGAGCCCGAGCCATGGTTCATCCCGGTCCGTCACGTCCTCGGAGCGGTCCTCATGGAGGCGGACCGTCCCCGGGAGGCCGAGGCGGTCTACCGTGAGGCCCTGAGCATCCACCCGGAGAACGGATGGTCCCTCTTTGGGCTGGCCCAGGCTCTGGAGGCCCAGGGTCGGGTCGACGAGGCGGCCGAGGTGGAGGCTCGCTTCGAACACATGTGGGAACGAGCCGACGTCTGGCTGCTCAGCTCCCGCTTCTGACCCGGGGGACCTGTCGAGCGCACGAAGCGCCCCACCCGCGGGCCCGGCCACATCGCAGCCCTCCTGAATTCAACCAAAGATCGATTTCCATGACACGAACGACGCTTCGAAGTTGCTCCGTGGGCGAGAGGTATTCCCTGGGCGAGCGCCCATCCGCCCTCGCCGTGGGCGCGTTCCTCGTCGCCGCCCTCCTCCTTGCCGGACCCCTCTCGGCGCAGGAACAGCCGCTGGCCTTCCAGGGCGCCACACTCGTGCCCATCGCGGGCCCGCCGATTCAAGACGGCGTGCTGGTGGTCCACCGGGGCGAGATCACGGCGGTGGGGGCGGCGGGAGAGGTGGACATGCCCGGCAACGCAGAGGTTCGGGACGTCTCGGGGATGTACATCATGCCGGGGATGGTCGACACCCACTCCCACATCGGCGGAGGAGACGGGGGAGACCGTTCGGCGCCGATCCACGGCGAGGTCCGGATCCTCGACGCCCTGGACGCCCGCCACGACCGGATCCGTACGGCCCGGGCCGGAGGGGTGACGACCGCGAACATCATGCCCGGATCGGGCCACCTCATGAGCGGTCAGACCGCGTACGTGAAGCTTCGGGACGGTCGGACCATCTACGACCTCCTCCTCTGCGACGACGTGCGCACGGAGATCTGCGGGGGGATGAAGATGGCCAACGGCACGAATCCCATCGGCAGCCCTCCCTTTCCGGAGACCCGGGCCCGATCCGCCGCCCTGGTCCGAGCCAAGTTTGTCGAGGCCCAGCAGTACGCGGGGCGGGTCCAGGACGCCAACGGAGATCCGGAGCAGGTGCCGGCCCGGAACCTGGAGCTCGAGACCCTCATGGAGATCCTGGACGGACGGCGGATCGTCCACTTCCACACCCACCGCCACGACGACATCCTCACGGCGATCCGTCTCTCCGAGGAGTTCGGCTTCCGGGTGGTCCTCCACCACGTGAGTGAGGCCGCCATGGTGGCGCCGGAGATCGCGGCAGCGGGCGTCCCCTCCTCCATCATCGTGATCGACGCGCCGGGCGGGAAGCTGGAGGCGGTGAACCTCACCTTCGACGCCGGGGCCGCCCTGGAGGAGCACGGGGCGGATGTGGCCTTCCACACCGACGACCCCATCACCGACTCTCGGGTCTTCCTCCGCTCCGCGGGGCTGTCCGTCCGTGCCGGGATGTCCCGGGAAGCGGCCCTGGAGGCCCTCACCCTGGCGGGGGCCCGGATGATGGACCTGGAAGATCGGGTGGGATCGCTGGAGGTGGGGAAGGACGCTGACTTCGTGCTTCTCACCGGGGATCCCCTCAGCGTGTACACCCGGGTGCAGGAGACCTGGATCGATGGGATCAGGGTCTTCGACCTGGACGATCCCGAAGACCGGGCCTACGCGGTCGGAGGATACGGGGTCACGCCGGATCAGGGGGGACACCACCACGGCATGGGGGGACACTGATGGAGCGGCAGATGAAGGGAACGGAGAAGGTACGCTGGCACCTCATCGCCCGCTTCGCCATCCTCACCGCCCTCCTCGGCGGCCTGCTGGCGCTTCCCGCCCTGGTGGAGGCTCAGATCGCGGTGCGAGGCAACGTGGTGCACCCGGTATCCGGGCCCGCCCTCGAGGATGGGATTGTCCTGGTGGGGGCCGATGGCCGCATCGAGGCTGTGGGACCGGCCGGGGAGGTCCAGGTCCCCGACGGGGTGGAGACCCTCCAGGCCGCGGTGGTGACGCCGGGGCTCGTGGATGCCCGCAGCGTGGTCGGGCTGGCCGGATATCTGAATCAGCCCCATGACCAGGATCAGCTCGAGACCTCCAGCGCGATCCAGCCCGAGCTCAGGGCCATCGATGCCTACAACGCCCGGGAGGAGCTGGTGGGGTGGGTCCGGAGTCTAGGCACCACCACCCTCCACACCGGACATGGCCCCGGCAGCCTCATGAGCGGCCAGACCATGGTCGTGAAGACCCGGGGCGACAACGTGGGGGAGGCTGTGGTGGACTCGGTGACCATGGTGGCCATGACGCTGGGCCCGGAGGTGAGCCAGATGATCCCCGGGGGGCCGGGCACCCGGGCCAAGGGAATCGCCCAGCTTCGGCAGCAGTTCGTGCGGGCCCAGGAATATCAGCGGCGCGCCGGTGAGAACGGCGGGGGTGACCGGGACCTGCAGATGGAGATCCTGGGGCGGATGCTCGACGGCGAGGTGAAGGCGCTGATCACCGCCAACCGGATCAGCGAGATCATGGCCGCTCTGCGATTGGCCGAGGAATTCGGACTGGATCTGGTCCTGGACGGCGCCGCCGAGGCGTATCTGGTGACCGACGAGATCCGGGCCGCCGGGGTGCCGGTGATCGTCCATCCGACCCTGGCCCGGCACTCCGGGACGCTGGAGCACGGGACCTATGACGCAGCGAAGCGCCTCCATGACGCGGGCCTCGAGGTCACCCTCCAGTCAGGCTTCGAGGGTTACGTGCCCAAGACCCGGGTCCTCCTGTTCGAGGCAGGGATGGCCGCCGCCTACGGCCTCTCCTTCGAGAACACCCTGGAGGCCATCACCCTTCAGGCGGCCCGGATCATCGGGCAGGATCACCGGGTGGGTTCACTGGAGCCGGGCAAGGACGGAGATCTGGTGCTCTACGACGGTGATCCCTTTGAGTACCTGACCCGGGTCTGCACCGTCATCATCGAGGGGGAGGTGGTGAGCGACGAGTGCCGGTGATCCACCCGGACCAGGCCAACACCACCGCGCAGGGGGGTTGCCTGGACCGCGCCCACAGTACCTATGACTTCACGGGAGGAACCCACGATGAAGGTCCTCGATCACCGACTCCACTCCGATGACGGAGAGCCTGTGGCCTTCGAGCCCAGCCCCAATCAGGGGGGGGAGCTCGACCCTCGCTACCTGGTCATGCACTACACTGCCGCCAGCAGTGCCGATGGATCCATCCGGTGGCTCACGAGCCCCGACGCCAGGGCGTCGGCCCACCTGGTGATCGGTCGGGATGGATCCATCACCCAGCTCCTTCCCTTCGATCGCGTGGCCTGGCATGCTGGTCCCAGCCGCTGGGACGGGTTGGAGGGCCTGAACCGCTACTCCATCGGCATCGAGCTGTGCAACGCGGGACGGCTCGAGCGAAAGGGGGACAAGTGGTGCGCCTGGTTCGGCACGGCCTATTCCGATGACGAGATCATGGTGGCCTCCCATCCCAGCGAGGACCACCGCTGCGGATGGCACCTCTACACTCCCGAGCAGATCGAGGCCGCCCTCGAGGCCTCGGAGGCCATCATCAGGGCCTACGACCTCCTGGACCTGGTGGGTCACGACGACATCTCTCCAGGTCGGAAGGTGGATCCCGGGCCCGCCTTCCCCATGGACTCGTTTCGCGCCCACCTGTTCGGTCGGGACAAGGACCGACCTCCCACCTACGAAACCGCAGCGAACCTCAACATCCGCACCGGTCCGGGAACAAGCCATGAGCGTCTTTCGGCCAGTCCGCTTCCCCAGGGGACGCGCCTCGATGTGGTGGCCCAGCAAGGCGACTGGCGGCAGGTGAAGGTGCTTGGCGGGGTGGGCGGCGAGCGGGACATCCAGGGCTGGGTCCACGGGGATTTCATCCGCAGAGCCGAGTAGGCAATTCGGGTGGGCTCCCCTGCCGTAACGCCACCTGCGGGCCGCGCCGCTGGAAGGTCGTGGAAGACCTGGCGTGATCCCCGTGGCCGGGTCCTGGGGCCCTGGGCGAGGCGGTCGTGAGCTTCGACGAGCTGGATCGGAGGATCGCGCTCTTCATGGACCGTTGGGGGATCGTCTCCCTTCGGATCTCCCTGGGGGTGATCTTCATCTGGTTCGGAGTGCTCAAGCCCCTGGGCCACTCCCCCGCCGAACCCCTGGTGCTGGCCACGGTAGGGTGGCTTCCTCTTCTGGGCCCCACCCAGTGGCTGGCGCTCATCGGGTGGTGGGAGGTGCTCATCGGGCTCTGTTTCCTCTTCAGGGTGACGATCCGGCTGGCCATCGCGCTGCTTCTGCTCCAGATGGGCGGGACGTTCATGCCACTGGTGCTCCTTCCCGAGGTGGCCTTTCAGCCGGGAGGGATCCCCTGGGCCCCGACCATGGAGGGCCAGTACATCATCAAGAACCTCCTGATCCTCTCCGCGGCCCTGGTCGTGGGGGGCACGGTTCGCAGCCGATCTCGGGCCGCAGAGGCAGCCGGTTCGGGGAACCTGGATCCGACGAAGAGGTAAGGGGGCCCTCTTCAGAGAGGTCGCCCCACGCCGGAGGGCCTCCTTCCACGCATGTCCAACCTTCGTCTTCTGAGCCTTCGCCGTGCCGCCTCAGGCCGTGGTTCCTACCTCCTCCCCGGAGATCCTGGCCGGCCGGGACCGGTTCACCGATGCGGGCCTCGTCGCGCTGACCCTGATCTGGGGTAGCAACTTCGTGGTGGTGAAGGGTGCCCTGGAGGTCGTGGGTCCCCTGGCCTTCAACGCACTCCGCTTTCCACTGGCCTGCGTGGTGCTCTGGGTCGCCGTGCGGCGATGGGGCACCCTCCCCCGCCCCAGGGTTCAGGACATCCCGGCCCTGGTGGCTCTGGCCCTCCTGGGCAACGTGGCCTACCAGCTCCTCTTCATCTACGGGATCGATGGGACCCGGGCGGGAAACGCCGCGCTCCTTCTCGCCACCGTCCCGATCTGGGCCCTGCTCCTGGCGGCACTCTCCCGGGAAGGGACGCTGGACCGGACGGTCTGGGTGGGGGTGGCCCTCACCTTCGGGGGCGTGGCGGTGATGGTGATCGGGGGAACTAAGGGGGTGGGGATCGAAGGTGCGACCCTCCGGGGCGATCTCCTCATGCTCCTGGCCGCGCTCAGTTGGGCCGGGTACACGGTGGGGGCCCGGCGTCTCATCCTCAGGTACGGTGCCCTTCCGGTGACCGCGTGGACGCTGTGGGGAGGATCCCTCGTCCTCGTCCTCCTGGGGCTGCCGGAGCTGGCCGCCACCGACCTGGGGTCCCTGCCCGTGGGGGCGTGGGCGGCGGTGACCTTTGCCGGAGTCTTCGCCCTTGGGATCGCCTACCTGATCTGGTACCGGGCGGTCCACCGGCTGGGAAGCGCCCGGACCGCGGCCTTCTCCAACGCCATCCCCATCGTGGCCCTTATCGTGGCCTGGCTCGGGCTCGGTGAACGACCCACCGGGGTGCAGGTAGCCGGTGCCGGAATCATCCTGGCGGGAATCGTCCTGGCGCGGTGGGGTGCGATGTGGAAGCAGGGCCGGGAGCGGCGCCAGGCACTCCAGGAGCCGGAGCCCCCGGGGTCTCTTCCTTGAGCGAAGACACCCCGGGGGGAGGGTCGGGGTGGCCCCCCTGCTTCTTCAACAGCCTTCCAAGGGGTCACCGCAGCTCGACCACCCTGGCGTTCAGGTACTCCGCCAGGACGAAGACTCCGGGGCGGGGGCTCACGAGGCCGGTGCGGAATCGGAGCGGCGTCTCCCTGGCGGGAGACCCGCCCGGAGCAACCCCGGAGCTTCCATCGCCCGCCAAGGTCATCAGGGTGCCGTCCGGGCGGATCTCCCGCAGGCGGTTGTTGTTCGTGTCTCCCACGACGATCCGGCCGGTGGCTTCGACGGCCAGCGTATGTGGGGCGGCCAGGAGGGCCTCCACCGCCGGCCCGCCATCGCCACCGAACCCTCGCTCTCCGGTTCCGGCAATGGTGCGGATGGTCCCGTCACGTGCGATGGCCCGGATCCGGTCGTTGCTGGTGTCCGCGATCAGGATCTCTCCGGCCTGTCCCCAGCGGGCGGTGTAGGGAACGGCAAGCTGGGCGTCTTCAGCGGGTCCGCCATCGCCGGAGAATCCTCGTACCCCCGTGCCGGCAACGGGTTGGAGATTCCCGTGCCGGTCGATGGTGAGCACCCGGTGGTTGAAGGTGTCGGAGATGAGGACCCGTCCGTCGGCCGAGACGTCCACACCGAAGGGGAAGGAGAGCTGGGCCTCGGTGGCGGGTCCCCCCGTCCCGGCCGAGCCCGGGGTCCCCGTTCCCGCCACCGTCCGGATGACACCACTTCGATCGATCACCCGGATCCGGTGGTTGTAGGTATCGGCGATGAAGACGTCGCCCCGGGGTGAGACGGCCACATCGAAGGGGAAGAAGAACTCGGCCTCCAGGGCGGGCCCGCCCTCGCCCGCCGAACCGATCACTCCGGTCCCCGCGATGGTCCGGATCAGTCCACCGCGGTCAACCTCGACGATCCTGTTGTTGTAGGTGTCTGCGATGACCAGGATTCCGTTGGGGCGCGCATCGACGCCCTCCACCGCGCTTAGCTGGGCCTCGGTGGCTGGAATTCCCTCCTCTGTGCTGCTCCCGCCCCCTGCCACCACGTGCAGGCTGAGGGGTCGGTCCGATTGCGGCCCGGCGGGCGTGTGGGCCCGGTTGAGGTCCGCCCCGATTTCCGGGGCCGTCGGGGGCGCGTCCTGACAGGCCGCGACCAGGAGGACGACCAGTGAGGTGAGGAGAGTCCGAGCTCGCTTTCGAGCTGCGCGCTGGACCGTTCCAACAGGACCCCAAACTCGAACGCGGGATGAACCTCGCTGGAGTCGCGGGCCGGGGGGTGGGACTTCGACAGGTTCATCGTCCGGACGTGGGCGGTTCTGAGTCACTTTGGAAAGCTCGGGCAGGAAGGTCACCGGGGACTCCTTCACAGGGATGGGTTCACGCGTCTGCTCGCTGGCGACAACAACGAGCCGGGAATCCCCCAATGATATCAGTAAGCCGTTATCATGCAAGAGTCCGCAGCGTATCCAGGAAGTGACGAAGAGGTCATACTGCGAACCTCGTCGCTCAGCCCGTCCGTGCCTCCGCAGGATCGGCCCCATCCCACTCCCGCCCGGGGAGTCCTGGACTCAGGTGCATGAGGATGTCGTAGACCGATCGACTGGCCTGCTCCGCCAGCTCGTTCGGGTGGATGTCTGGATGGTCCGGACCCATGAGCGTCGCGATCTCACCCTGGCGTACGGTCTGTTCCGGGCCGATCTCGACGATGCAGTGGCTGGCGCTCACCGCACCGATGACCGGGTAGGTCCGGTCACCAATCAGGACGCGGCACCCCTCCACCGCCTGGCGGGGGTACCCGTCGGAGTGCCCGAGGGGAATCGTGGCCACCCAGGTGTGATCGGTGGCCTCGTAGCGCCGCCCGTAGCTCACCGTGTCGCCGGGGCGGATCCGCTCCACCCGAAGGACCCGGGCACGGACCCGGAGGGCTGGAGTCAGGTCGAGCACCCCGGCTTCCCGACCCCCGGAGGCCTGGGCTCCGAAGAGCATGAGACCGGGTCGGACCATATCCAGGTAGGCTTCGGGCATGAAGGTGACATGGGTGGTGGACGCGGCATGGAGCCGGCCCAGGGGGAGTCCCTCGTCCCGGGCCTCCGAAGCCAGTTCGTTGAAGCGGCGGAGCTGCTCCCGGTCGAACTCCGAGTCTTCGGTGAACCCCATGAAGGTTCCCTCCACCCTGATCCCCGGGCGCCGAATCAAGTCGGCGATCCAGGGGAGAGCCCGGTGGTACGGCATCCCCAGCCGGCTCATGCCCGTATCCAGGTACAGATGCACGGGAACGGGTCGCTGGAGCTCCTGGGAAAGATCTTCGAGCCGGTCACCGTCACCGTCGGAATAGGGCGAGAGGCGAACGTTGAGGCGGACCATCTCCCGGATTTCGGAGTCGGCGGCCCGGGTCAGCAGGAGAATGGGCTTCCGGACGCCGGCGTCCCGGAGCCGCACCGCCTCGTCCACCCGGACCACCCCGAGCCCGGCTACTTCCGGCGCCCGGTCCAGGACCACGCCCACCCGCTCGAGCCCCAGCCCGTAGCCGTTGTTCTTGATCACGGCCATGATGGGTCTTCCCTCCGTGACCCGTCCGATCTCCCGAGCATTCCCCAGCAGGTGCGAAGGATTCACCTCGATCCAGGGATCGTACCCATCGAGGGGCGGAGCGGACCGGGTGAATCGGTCTTCGGGATCGGGGGATCCCAGCGGGATAAGCTCCGAGAGCGTCCGGGGAAGACCGGTGGCCGCCAGTCCCGCGGCGGCTGCCGAGGTGATGAACGATCGTCGTGATGGACTCATGGGTGGATTGCCTCCCGACGTTTATAGGCGTCGCGTGGGGAGCCGGCCCCCGGGAAGGGGCCGCGGCTCCGAACTGGATGGTCGTGGTTCCTGCTCCTGTTCTTCAACAGCCTTCTAGTCCGCCTTCGCCAGCAGCCCGAAGAAGATGCCGACAAAGAGGGCGAAACCGCTCCAGACCACGATGTGGAGGAGCGCCCCCGAACCATGGACCACTTCTCCGGTTCCCGAAAGGAGCCACCAGAGCAAGGTCACCAGCGCCAACGTATAGGCCAGTGCCACTCCCACGAAAGCGAGGGATCGGAGGACACGGCCTCCCCGGTTCAGGAGGATGTGGTCTCCAGGAGCATCCCGGACGCGAATCTGGAGTTCGGCGGTCACGTAGGCGAAGGCTCCCAGGACCCCGAGGGCGAAGGTGATCCCGATTCCTCGTACATCCCCCACCTCCGCCATGGCGGTCCAGGCATCCCCGAAATCGAGCATGAGCACCGCTCCGACCAGGAGGGCGAGCCACACGGGAGAGTAGTGGAGGAAGAAGGCCAGGAGGTCGCGCGGGAGCGCTCGGACGGTCCCTCGTCCCCTGCGGATGTTCAGGGTGCGGGTCACTCGAACGCCGTCGCCGATGCGGTAGCAGTCGAAGAGCCAGAGGCGCGCTCGCTCGAGAGTCTCATCGATCCCCGGCAGGAGCGCGAGAGCTCGGGCACCGGGATGTCGAAGGAGCCGGGACACACGGGTCTCGAGCCCCGTTTCGATGGCTTTGTCCATGACCGTCCTCCAGTGCTCCGCCACCGCTTCGAGCCACACCCTACGGAGCTCCGGATCGGAAAGCTCGTCCCCGATACCTACGGCCCACCTGAGAAGCCGCTCCTCGGTTCCGACGTGGCGCTCCACACGTTCGACCGACTCTCGGATCAGTGCTCGCCAGATCAAGGGCACGAGGAGCGCCTGATGGTCAGCTCTGGAGCCCCGGAGTCCCTCCTTCAGCACACGGCTCCATTCCTCCTCCGGCGTTCGCCCGGGAGGGTCGGGCCGATCCCGCCATACACCCTCCAGGGAGCGGAGCGTGGCGACCCATGAGTCCAGGGAGTTGCCAGCGGCCTCGAGCGCGTCTTCGGCCAGCGCGGCCTCTGGGGTGGGGAGTCGTGAGGCGAGTTGGCCCCCGATCTCCGCCAGCTGCTCCACGGTTCGCTCGCCTGCCCAGCGAGCACCCGCCACCTGGGACATCTCACGGGGGACGAGGCGATCGAGGGATCCCGGGACCCCGCCGATCAGGTCCTCCCACTGGGAGTCCGCCGTGAAGACCTGGTCCGCGTCCCCGGTCTCCAGCAGGGCCAGGAGAGAACGAAGACCCGGAGAAGGGCCTGCCCTCTGTTCGAGTCCATCGCCTCGAAACAGCTCGACGAGGCTTTGCATCACCTGGATGGGGCTCCCTGCGGTCTGGACTCGGCGAAGGGCCCGCCGGGCCTCCCGCCGAGCTTCGCCCAGCGGACCTGGGAAGGGCGCTTCGTCCAACACGCCGAGGCCGCCCGATTCTCGAGCCTTCTGCGCCTCGGCCTGGAGATTTTCGATCCAGTCGTTGATCGGCAGGGGCGTCCCGTCGGGTCCCTGATATTCCCGGCCGGTCATCACCGCCGTCAGGAGACTGAAGAAGGCGGGATGGGGGTGGCGAGCCTCCACCCTGAGGAGCAGCTCCTCAGGCGCGAATCCCACTTCGGTGGCCAGGCCCATCCGGAGCCGGTGCTCCAGGGCATCCGCCAGGGTGGCTCCCAGGTCGCCGGGGCGGCCACGGGGAATGATCTGCAGGAGGAGTGCCTCCTCATCCAATCCGTGGACCAGGGTGGGTTCCACGAATTCGCTCAGCTCCACGCCCTCGATTCGAGCCAACTGGAGGAGGACCCGGGAGAGCATGCGCCGCCCTGGGGGAAAGCCGAAGGCGTCCAGGGCTCGTTCGACTTCCCGTGGATGCTCGGGAGGGCCGAGCGCCGCGTCCAGGAGCACCACCGCGTTCCGAGCCCGTTCTTCTGCCGGGAGGGTATACCAGCGTCTAGGGTCCGTTCCCGTCGCCAAAGCGTTGGTGAGCGCCTCGCGAGACGGGGTTTCGGGGGTGCCTCCACTCTCGAGCAGGGCCCGGGCACGGAGCGAGAGGACGAGGCGTCCAACCGAAGGCTCCTCGAGGGTCTGGAGATCGCCTTCCAGGATCGCCGTGGCCGCCTCGGTCGCTCGACGGAGCCGCTCGGCTTCGGTGGGGTTCAGGTGAGGCAGGATGGCGCTGCGGAGTTCGCCCCACCGGGCAGCCAGGGCCATATCCCGAATCCGCCCACCGGATCGGGCCGAATCCGGGGACCCTGTCACAGGGGAGACCACGCTCTCCAGGACCCCGAGGGCGTGCTCCCGGTACGCGGCCGCGTTCCGGCCCTCCACCAGAAGCCGACAGGCCCTCAGGTACGCTGCCAGGTCAGCGGGGTGGTCCAGAGGGGCCGAGTCGGGCAACGGAGCCGGAGGGGGAGCGTCCGTAGGCGATGTCTCGGAGGTGGAGGCATCCAGCGCGCCGGCGTCGACGATCCGACGCCATCCCCCGGGATCGAAGGAGGACTGGATCCGAGGCGCGAAAGAAGAACCGGACGAATTCACCGTGGCCCGCATCCAGCTTCGAGCCGGGCTCGATTCGCGACAGGGTCTGGAGCCGCCGTTTCAACTCCTTTCGATCGGAGACCTGGGTCCACGGAGTCCAATCTTCGGGGCCAGCAGACCCGGACGTGTTCGCCTCGGCCCTGGGAGGGCGAGCGTCGTTTCCGCGAGACGGGGAAGGACGGTCCATCATGACTTCATCCCAGGATCCTCGTGAGGAAGACGGTGCTCAGGCCAAGGTAGATGCTCACCCCGGTAATGTCGGTGATCGTGGTGAGGAAGGGGCCCGTCATCATGGCGGGGTCCTTCCCGAACCGCTTGATGATGAAAGGAAGGGCGCCTCCCACGACGCCGGCCATGAGCACGTTGACTCCCAGCGCGAGCCCGGCCACGAGACCAAGCCAGGCATTCCCTTCCAGAACGAAGGCCAGGAGGGCGAAGGAGCCGCCCAGGACGACGCCGTTGATCAGGCCTACGATCACCTCCTTCCTGACCGCCCGCCAGATATCCCGGATCCGGACCTCGTCCAGGGCAATGCTCCGGATGGCCACCGACAGGGCCTGGATGCCCACATTCCCCCCCATGTCCGTGATCATGGGCAGAAACGCCGCCAGGATGGCCACCTGGGCGATGGTGGACTCGAAGGACGAGATGACGAAGACCGCGCCCAGATTCAGGATCACGTTCAGGCCCATCCAGGGAAGGCGCCGTTGAACGGCCCCGAGTGGAGGGGTGAAGAAGGACTCGTCGGGAGAGGCCTGAGCGCTTCGGACGAAGTCCGCCGCCAGCTCTTCGGCCAGGAGGTCGAAGGCGTCTTCCCTGGTGATCACGCCCACCAGACGATCCTCCGCCCCCAGGACGGGCAGGAGCTTCAACCCCCGATTCCGAAGCACCCGGGCGGCGGAGAGCGCGTCATCATCCACCCGGACCGCCACTACGTCCGGGCTCATGATCCGGTCCACCTCCACCTCCCGGTCCGCCAGGACGAGTTCTCGCACCGAGAGGACCCCCACCGTCCGACCCTCGGGGTTGATGACGAAGACGTAGGCGGAACGCTCCACCTCCGGGGGCGCCGATCGGATCGCCTCCACGGCGTCGCCCACCAGCGATCCCGAGGGAATGGCCAGGTACGAGACCACCATGGCCGCGCCGGCCGTGCCCGGAGGGTATCGTCCCAGCTCCCTCACCAGGGACCGCTGGGGCTCCTCCAGTCCGGTGAGCACCTCTTCGGCCCACTCGTCCTCGTCTTCGGACCAGAGGTGGTAGATGTCGGCGGCGTACTCGGGTCGGATCTCCCGGAAGAGGGCCTTGGCCTCCTCCATGGACGTCTGGGTGATGAGGTCCGCGGCCACCGACGAGGGCATGGCGGCCAGGATCGCGCCTGCCCGGACCGGGGGCAGCGCCCGAAGAAACGCCACCGCTCGGTCTCCATCCGCCCGGGCCAGAAGTGAGGCCGTCCGGCCGGAAGAGAGCTGGGCGGCCGCTTCCAACGCATCATCGATCCGTCCCTCTTCCAGGGCTTCGCGGAGGGCATCGACCCTCAGGGTCAGGGTTTCAGGGAGTAGGAGCATGTCGTGGGAGGTCCGGGGGTGGGAGGGCGTCCGGAGACGGGTGGGATGAGCGGCGACGGTGGGCAGGGAAGCTGACCACACCACGCCGAGGGAGGCAAGTGGCTTCAGGCCCGAGGCGGGTCCGAAGCCAGGACGATGAATCTTCCACGGCCTTCCCGGCGTAAGGGTGGGTCAGATGACGCCTCTCCTGCTATTCCTCATCGGGTCCTTCCTGGCCTCACCCTGGCTTCTGGACCCCGCGAGTGCCCCGGCCGTGGAAGTCCGACCGCCTGGGCACATGGCCCCGGCGGACACCCTCGCGGGCGACACCTACGGCGATCCGGGGGTTCGGTCTCTCGTGGCCCGGGCCCGGGATGCCAGAAGCCGGGAGCTCAAAGGGATCGAGAGCTACGAGGCCAGAGTCTGGGAGCGGGTGCGGGCCGGACTCACCGGGGGAAACTTCCGGAGAGAGCGGGACCTCTTCCTGGAAGAACGCGCCGCCTCGGTGCGCTGGGAGGACGACGGGACCCGCTACATCCGCTGGGAGGGAGCTCGAAGGGCGAGTCCCGTGGCGGGGGTTCGAAGTGATGAGGACACCTCCATGGCCGAGGCGCTGGCCCGGACGCTCTCCAGCGTCTCGGGGGGCTCCTCGCCCATCTTCCACCAGCCGGGCGACGACCGGATTCTCTTCGGGTCGGAGCAGTGGGCCCTTCACCCATTGGCGGACACAGCCCACACCCAGTACCGCTACCGGAGCGGGGATACCCTCCGCATCACCCTTCCCCCCGAAGGGCGCACGGTGACCCTCATCGAACTTCGCGTGGAGCCGCGCCGAGCCGACCCCCGTCTCGTGGTCGGGTCCCTCTGGATCGACGACGACTCGGGTGATCTGGTGAGGGCGGCGTACCGCCCCGCCCGTCCGCTCTATCTCGCCACCGATTTCGACGACGAAGGCGCGGGCGGGGAGCCCCCGGGCCTGCTTCGGTCCCTTCAGCTGGAGATCCGGCAGGTCACCGTGGACTACAGCCTGCAGGAGATGCAGTGGTGGCTCCCCTATCGGTTCGCCCTCTCCCTCGAGCTGCGGGCCGGAGGGCTCATCCAGATGCCGGCCTCCGTGGAGTGGCGGATGGACGGCTACCGAGTGAATGAAGCCCCGACCCCGGAGCTGGTGTCCGAGGAGGTGCCGGAGGGGTGGAGCCTGAACGACCGTCTGGTGGCTCGGCGCGGACCCGATGCCGAGGAGGGGGATTCGGTCCGGATCGTGACTCGCGTGCCCCCTGCCGCACTCCTCCACACCTCACCCGTTCTCACCCCCCTGGACGCGAGCGGCCCCGGCCTGGGTCCACCCCCCGGGTTCAGCGATGACGAACTCGACGCCTTTCGCAGGGAGCTGGATGACATCCTTCCCCGGACCGACATCTTCAGGCCGAGGGTCTCATGGGGGCTTGGTGACGGACTTCTCCGCTACAACAGAGTCGAGGGGTTGAGCCCCGGGGTTGCGGGTGAGCTGCCTCTCATCCCCGGGTGGTCGGCCCGGGTCGAGGCTCGCCTGGGAACCGCGGATCCCGTGCCACTGGGTGAACTTCGAGTTCGCAGGGGAGATCGCGACCGTCACCTTCAGTTCACCCTGTACCACCGGTTGGATCATGGCTCCGACTGGGACGATCCCCTCAACCTGCCCTCGTCCGTCTCCAGTCTGGTCACTGGGCGAGATCGCGGAGAGTATCATCGATCGCACGGACTGGAAGCCCAGTTCATGCACAGGACCCGTTGGGGGGAGGCCGATGTCGGGCTCTTCCTGGAAGGACATCGGGCCGTGGATCGCAACACCGACTTCCACCTGTTCGGCCTGTTCACCGAAGACACCCTCAGGATCAATCGGCCCGCCCGGGAGGGGAGTTGGCTGGGAGCCGAAGGAGGGCTTCGCGGTCACAGGGGAAGCGATCCGGGAGGACTCCGTCTCTTTGGCGACGTGCGGGGAGAGGTGGCCCTGGGAGAGGGCGGGGGCTACCAGAGGCTCCGGCTCTCCGGGGGAGGCGCTCGCCCCGTGGGACCGATGGAGTTGGGTCTGGAGGCGGGGGCGGGAAGTGGGTGGGGCGACCTCCCTCCCCAGCGAAACTTCCTCCTGGGCGGCCCGTCGACCCTTCGGGGCCACCGATCCGGAGCCCTTCCCGGAGAGAGCTTCTGGTTCGGACGGATCGAGATGGCCAGGGGCCTGCCGAGCGCCCGTCTCTCCCTCTTCAACGACTGGGGATGGGCGGGATCGCGAACCAACTTCGGTTCGGGCCGACCCCAACGGGCGGTGGGGGCGGGGATCTCGATTCTGGATGGGCTCTGGCGAGTGGATCTGGCCCGGCGGCTGGGAGCGGATTCGGGGTGGAGGCTTCACGTCTATTTCGACGGGATCATCTGATCCGGGTCCCACACGTGGACGAGAGAGGGAACGCCCGGGGGCCTGTTCGGGTCAAAGAGATCCCATATCCTCGCCTTCTGGAGTGCAGCCATGTCCGGTCTGGAGAGTCCCGCCCCCGACACCCTCGTGACCCCATCCCGGGTCCACCTCTCCACCTCGGCGGCGGAGCGCATCCGTGAGATGTTGGAGGAGGAAGAGCTCCTGGAAGAAGGGGGGCTCCGGATTTCGGTGCGTCCCGGAGCGGGGTGCTCCGGGCGACCCCAGTACAACATGATCCTCGAGACCGAGCCCCGGCGTGACGACACCGTCCTGGCAGGGAGCGGGGTCCGCATCTTCCTCGACCCCACCAGCGCGTGGGCGCTGGACGGACTCAAGGTGGACTGGGTGGACTCTCCGGAGCTGGGGTCCGGTTTCGCCTTCCAGCATCCCCGAAACGGCGGCGGGCCGAGCTGCTGACGGGTCCCTTGTCACGTCTCGGGTCGCGGCTCCTGCCGATCCTCCTCCTGACCGGAGCATGGGCGACTCCCGTTAGCTTCGGGCAGCCGCTGGACGGGACGGCGAGGACGGCCGCCCAGCCCTCCACCGACATCGTGGTCTTCGACGTGTATCCCCACGGGGACCATGTCCACGTGGGGTCGGTCGTCTCGGTGACGGACCGGGGGGGATACGACAACCAGCCCTTCTTCATCGATGAGGAGCGACTCTTCTTTTCGTCGACCCGAGAGGGCGATCAGGCCGATGTGTACCGGTTCGACCTGTTCGCCGAGGTGCTGGAGCAGGTCACCTCCACTCCAGAGAGCGAGTATTCGCCCCGCTTGACCCCCGATGGAGAGGCGATCTCGGTCGTTCGCGTGGACCTCGATGGGGCGACTCAGGGGCTCTACCGGATCCCCCTCGATGGAGGAGATGCCCAGAACCTCCTTCCAGACCTCGACGACATCGCCTACTACGCCTGGGCCGGGCCCGATCGGGTCGCCCTCTTCCGTGTGGGAGAGTCGTCGGGCCTGTATCTGGCGACGCTGAGCACCGGGGAACTCCACCATATCGCGGACCATGTGGGCCGGAGCCTCCAATCCATTCCAGGAACCGAGTCGGTCAGCTTCGTGGACCAGTCCGATCCGGAGCGCTGGTTCGTGCGCCGTCTCCATGGTGAGACCGGAGAGGTGGAGACGGTAGTGGATACTCCTCCGGGAAGTGTGGAGCACGCCTGGATGTCCTCGTCGACCCTGATCATGGGTCACGAAGGTGCGCTCTACCGCTACAGCGTGGGTGGAGTCGATGGGGTCTGGATCCCTCTGGTGGACCTCAGGAGATACGTCGGCCCATTCTCGAGGATCGCCGTGAGCCCGTCGGGTCTCCGGATCGGGGTGGTCACGGAGGACGGACGTTGACGGATGGGCTGGTCGTGGGGGCGCCGGCCCCCCGTTCAGGCCCCCTGGGCCACCGCCTCCGTTTCACTACTTCCCTTCCTCGGCCCATCGTTCCACCACCTCTCGGACCGTAGTGGAGCCTCGCCAGTCCAGCGCGGCGTCGGGAAACGAGGATCGCCCCGTCTCCTCGGCCACCACCAGGTCCAGGAGATAGCTCATTCCCGGGTGCACCGGTCGGGTCAGGCCCCGGAGGATGCGGACCAGGGAAAGGGGGAGGTGACGTCGCTTCGCCGCCGTCCCCAGGACCTCTTCCAGGACTGCGAGGGCCTGCAGTCGAGTCATCCGATCCGGCCCTCCCAGGGTCCGAACCGCACCGCCACCCCGTGCACCCTCCAGCGATCTCAGCACCTCGTCGGCCACGTCGTCCGCGGAGATCCAGTTCACCGGAGTCTCGCCTCGACCGAGGAGTTCCACGCGTCGTCCCGCCCGAAGCGGTTCCCCCATGAGAAGGAGCAGGTGATTCTCCACGAAGAGGGTCGGGCGAAGGATCGTCCAGCCGACGCCGCTGGCCTGGAGGTGAAGTTCGGTGGCCCGCTTCTCACGGGCGAAGGCGGTGTCCCCCCGGTCGGCCCCGGCGACGGACATGTGGATGATTCGTTCGACTCCGGCCTCGGCCGCGAGGTCGATGAGTCGGCGCACCCCCTTTCCATCCACTGCACGAGGGTGGTTCGTCCGGGACGGGGGCACGAGCCCGTGGGCGGCGACGATCACCGCCCGGACTCCGTCCAGGGCGCTGCGAAGGCCCTCGGGATCCAGGAGGTTGCCCTGGACCACGTTCGCGCCCTCCGTCTGCAGCTCCCGGAGCTGCCCCGGAGTCCGGGAGAGGGCCCGGACCGGGGACCCGCTCTTCAGGAGGCGTCGAACCACTCTCCGACCGAGCTGTCCCGAAGCCCCTACGACGAGGTCCATTCTTGACCCCTCAGGTCACTGGGCCCAGCATGCGAAGGGCCTCCCGGAGGTGGGCCTGCGTTTCCCGGTCCATCCCGCCCCCGGCCAGCGCCGCCTCCAGCTCGTCGGCCAGGAGCTGGAGCTGCTCCCGAACCAGGGGCACGACATCGGTCTGCTGCAGTTGGAAGGGGGTCCGGAGCTCCAGGTCGTCGAACCCCGGGGTATCCAGGTCTGGGCGGTAATCCCCTGGAGGAGACGGGGGATCGTCCGGTCCCTCCTCCAGGAGCGCCAGCATCCGGTGGAGATATCCGCGCTGGAGGTTGCGGCGGAAGGTGTCTGCGGACTCGCCGCCCTCCAGCTCCCGCCAGACGGATCCCCGGAGATCATCCAGCATCTCCGCAGGGGCGTAGGCCGCGGTCCCGTCCAGGGCCTGCTGCTCGACCATGCGCTCCAGGCGCGCCGAGTTCAGGAGCTGATTCAGGCTGTTCACCTGGTACCAGCGGATCCTCTCCACCGTGCCCACATGCTCGAAGCGGCGGAGGAGGTCCCGGTCCAGAAGCCACTCCGGCGTCTCCCACACGTACTCGGCCAGCCACTCCAGCGATCGGCGCTGCTCCTCGGCGGGAAGCGGGGTGTAGACCGGCCCTTCCTCGCCCACCACCTTCAGGTGCTCCTCGAATCCTCCGATGGCGCTGGTGACCCGGGTGATGAACCGGTTCCACTGAGCGAAGACCTGCATGTAGCGCTGCATGACCTCGTCGTAGGGCTCTCCGTCGACTCCGACCCAGTCCACGAGGTTGGGGACGACCCGGCGAAGGTTGGCCATCCCTAGCTCCGAGGCCTCGATCCACTCCCGCCCGATGGATTCGGTCTGCTGGTAGGGGTCGAAGTCGTTCCCGTAGCCGAAGCGATACATGGGGTCATGGGCCCTCTCCCGAACCCATCGGTCCAGGATGGGCCGCTCCTCCTCGGGGGTCGCCGCCTCTGGAATCGGCCGGTACGCCCATTCGATGGCCCACTTGTCGTATTCCCCGACCGAGCGGTGCACTCGCAGCTCGCCATCCTCGGGCTGGGCCACATAGTTGAAGCGGGTCCGACCCACCACCGAGCCCGAGTTCCCCCACTGATCGGTGAAGGAGGCCGACCGGAGAGAGTCCACGGGAAAGGCGGAGTTGGCCTTCTGGTTGTGGGGGTAGCCCAGGGCGTGGGCCATCTCGTGGGAGACCACGTACCGGAGATACTCACCCATCTCCTCGGCGGGCACCGTCAGGCTCTGCACGTTGGGGTTTCGGGGTCCGGTCTGAGTCAGCGACCACCAGTGCACCCGCTTCATCAGCCCGTGGTACATGTTCATGTGGGCCCGAATCGTCTCCCCGGAGCGCGGGTCCACCACGTCCGGCCCCGCGTTGGCGGAGAGTTCGGGGGTGGCCACGTAGCGGACCACGGAATAGCGGGCGTCCATGAGGTCGAAGTCGGGGTCATCCACCGGAGCCATCTCCGCTTGCACCGCGTTACGGAAGCCGGCGCGCTCGAAGGCGACGTTCCACTCCTCGATCCCCGCCTTGAAATAGGGCCGCCACTCTTCGGGAGTGGCTGGATCGATGTACCAGACGATGGGCTCCACCGGCTCCACCAGTTCGCCTCGCTGGAAGGCCTCCATGTCGGAGGGCTCGAGGCGGAAACGCTGGACGTACCGCTTCGTTCTGGCGTACTGGGAAGGATCGCTGTAGTCGATGGTCTCCACCGTGATCATCCCGACCCGCTCATCGTGGAGGCGGGGCATCATGGGCTCCTCCGGAAGGAGCACCATGCTGTGGTTGGCCACCAGGGAGAGCGCCCCGGTTCGGCTCAGGGCGGGCGGGTTGTCGGCGTGGTAGGTGAGCAGGTTCCGAACCTCGATGTTGATGGGGAAGCTCCGGATGAATCGGATGTGGCTCCGGTCCGGATCCACCCCGTGCGTCTCCCATCGCTCCCGTCGCTCCCTGTCCAACCCGAAGTTGGGATTCCCCGTGGTGTAGAGTTCGGAGACCTCGACGACGCTCGTCCCCTCGCCCTCGGTCGTCACCTCGAAGGAAGCGATGATGGGTTCGAAGCCGGCGTGGTCCACCGACGCCCGCACGGGATCATCGGAGGGGGCGGTCTGGGCGTGGCTCACCGCCTGCAGGAGGATCCGGTGCCCCTCTCGCACCCAGCGGACGACCTGGGTGTCGTAGTTCATGAACTGGGTCTCGTTCAGCCGGTCTCCCCCGGGGAGCATCTCCGTTCCAATGCCTGCCGGCATGGCCGACATCCTGGAGAGGAGGGCCATCTCCCGTCCCAGGAGCGAGTCGGGGATCTCGAACCAGTAGCGGTCGCCGTCCCGGTGCACGTTGAAGAGCCCCTCCTCCACCTCGGCCGCCGCCGGAATGACCTCATCCCAGGGGCGGGGTGCAGGGGGATCCCCGGAACGAACGTCCGCCATCGGGAGGGCGCTCCCGGGGATCCATGGCAAGTCCGGCCGGGATTCCGATGACAGCGCCCAGGCGGGCGTAAAGGCCAGGAGAGCCAGGGCGCATCCGATCCGGCGAAGGCGCGATGGGGCACTGGGCCGGGAGCGCTGAAGTACGGAAGGTGAGAGGGCAGGAGACGTCCGGCGCCGATCCATCAGCCTGTTCTCCGGGATAGGGGGCAAGGGGGTGGGGGTTCGCATCGTCTGCCACGGTACGGGGGGGAGGGCCGGGTCGGCAACTGCCCCGGTAGCGTGGGGGATCTCCGTTACCCCAGAACGACGGGGGCTACCTGCTCAAGCAGTCGGCCTCGCCCGAGCCGCTCCGGGCTGGCCCGGGACGTTCCGCCCCGAACAGGTCGGCGAGGCCCCGTCGAGGAGTGGCCGGCACTGCTTCACCGTCCTGTCGAGCTCGTGGCTGTTCCAGGCCCGGATCCTGCAGCTATCTTCCTCAGAAGTCTGGACCTGGCCCCGTGTCGGCCCCTCGAACGCCCTGCTCCGTCAGGAGGTCCCAACTTCATGAAATCTGACCCCCCGACAGGGATCTTGACTCCCAGCCACCTGGGTGCGCCTGCCCCTCACACGGACTCGGATCCCTACGGCACGGACTTCATCGGCGAACTCGTGCGGAAGGTCGTGGATTTCTTCCCCGCCACTGGCGCCGTTCTGGCCTTCCTGGAACCCGAAGTGGAACACTCGGTCCGGACCCACCTCTTCCTCCTGAGGGGGGAGCGGCTGGCTGAAGTCTGCTACGACCTCCGAGGGACCCCGTGCGAGAGTGTGGTCCTCCAGGGGACCAGCGCCGTGTACTCAGATGGCCTCCAGGAGCGGTTTCCTGACGATGCCATGCTGGTGGAGTGTGGGCTGCATGCCTATGTCGGTGCTCCCGTCCATGGAAGCGATGGGACGGTGGAAGGCGTCGTGGCGGTCTTCTTCGAGACCTCGCTGGAGGACGCGGATCGGGTGCGTACCACCCTGGAATTCCTGGCGGCGTGGGTCTCGGCAGAGGTGAGCCGCCGCACTTCCGAGATGGCGCTCGCAACCTCCACAAGACGCACGGAACAGATCCTGGAGTCGGTAGGCGAGGGAATTGTAGGGGTGGATGGGGAGGGACGGATCCTCTTCCACAACCCGGCGGCGAGCCGGATCCTGGGATGGGACGGTGACATGGTGGGCCGGGAGGTTCATCGGGTGCTGGCTCGTCACGGGCTCGACGGCCAACCCCGTTCGGAGGATCGCTCTCCCTTCCGCCAGACGCTGATCGATGGAAGCATCCGTCGGGTGGACCATGAGTGCTTTCGGGCCCCAGGCGGCCCTTTGGTTCCCGTGGACTATGTCTGCGCCCCCCTCCAGAACGGTGCGGAGGACGTGGTGGGGGCGGTGGTGAGCTTCTCCGACATCAGCGAGCGGCGTTGGAACGACGGACTGCAATCCATGGAGCGGGCGGTCCTGGCGGCCATCTCCGAAGACCGGCCGCTGAACGAGATCCTCGAGGTGCTCATTTCGGGTCTGGACTCCCTCTCGCCGGAGATCATCGCCTCCGTCATGCTCGTCGATCGGAAGACCGGGCGACTGCGCACCGGGCCGGCCCCCCGCCTTCCGAAGGAGTACCTGGAGGCAGTGGATGGGATGTCCTTCGGCGAGGGAGTCGGATCCTGCGGTACCGCAGCCTTCCGAGGGGAATCCGTCTTCACCGAGGACATTGACGAGGACCCCCTCTGGGAGGACTGCCGGGAGCTCACCAGGGCCCATGGACTGCGCGCCTGCTGGTCCGTTCCGGTGATCGACGACAGGGGGGTCGTTCTGTGCACCTTCGCCCTCTACTCCCGGGTTCCGGCTCGACCCCGGGATCGGGATCTGAACGTGCTCACCAGGGCTACCCACCTGCTCCGTATCGCCATGGTGCGGACCCGCAGGCGAGAGGAACTCGAGGCCAGTCAGGAACGGTTTCGGCTCCTGGCCCATGCGACGAATGACGCCATCCTGGATTGGGAGCTGGAGTCCGGCACGCTCTGGTGGAACGAGGGCTTCCGAACTTTGGTCGGTCGAGATCAGGGGGGAGGCGAAACCGACGTGGATAGCTGGCTCGGGCGGATTCACCCGGAAGACAGGGACCTCGTGATCTCCGGTTTGGAGAAGGCCATGGAGGAGGGGCGGGAGCGCTGGTCCAGCGAGTACCGGTTCGAGAGGGACGACGGCAGCCACGCCCTCGTTCGCGATCGGTGCCACCTGATGTACGATGAAGACGGCAAGGCGACTCGGGTCATCGGTGGCATCACCGACCTGACCGAGCGAAGGGAGTTGGAACGCCGGCTGCTGGAGAGTCAGAAGCTGGACAGTGTGGGCCGGCTGGCCGGAGGAGTGGCCCATGACTTCAACAACCTCCTCTCCGTGATCCTGGGAACGGTGGATCTGACGCTCGACGCAATGGCCGGCGATGCGGACCACCGTGAGGAGATCGAGACCATTCGCCAGGCCGCAGAGCGGGCCGGCCGCCTCACTCGCAACCTGCTCGCCTTCAGTCGGCGTCAGATCATGCGACCCGAGGAGCTGGACCTGAACTCCCTGGTCGACGAGACGCTGGACCTTCTCCGGCGCCTGATCACCGAGACCATCCAGGTGTCGTTCCACCCGGCCACGAGCCCCCTCCGGGTGTTCGTGGACCGTGCCCAGCTCGAGCAGGTGATCGTGAATCTGGTGCTCAATGCACGAGACGCCATGCCCCGGGGAGGACGGTTGGAACTGAAGACCGGACTCACCCGGGTGGAGTCGAGTAGCCCGGAAGAGGCAGGCGGTCCGGAAGCACTCCCGGCCGGCTCCTACGCATTGCTCACGGTGGAGGACACGGGGATAGGGGTGGATCCGGAGATGCTCGATCAGATCTTCGAACCCTTCTTTACCACCAAGGAGACCGGACGGGGGACGGGTCTTGGTCTGGCCACCGTCTACGGCATCATCCAGCAGAGCGGCGGTCGGATCGAAGTGAACTCCGAAGTGGGTGTCGGCTCGATCTTCCGCGTCCTCCTCCCCATCCAGACCGATCCGGACCGGGCGGGTCGGTCGGACACGCCGGGCAGCTCCTGAAGGCTGTCGTACGTCATGCCGACCAAGCCAGACCCTTGCCTCTGGGGTTGCCGGGATGACGCGGGTGATCATGTTTACTGTTCCCCCCTCGCACCCAATGCTCTGGAGCTCGATCCTTGGTTGATCCTCAGGATTCTGCGGTCCCCCCGATGCGGATCGTTGCCGTGGACGACGACCCCCTGGAGCTGGAGTTGCTCAGGAGCCGGCTCGAGAGCTGGGGCCACGAGGTGGCCATATTCGGAAGCGGGGAGGAGGCCTGGGCCGTCATGGAGGAGGAGGGGCGGCCCCAGATCGCCATTCTGGACTGGATGCTTCCGGGAATCTCGGGTCTGGAGCTGTGTCGGAGGATCCGGACGCTGGACGGCCCCTACACCTACACCCTGGTTCTCACTGGGAAGGCCGAGAAGAAGGACCTTCTGGAGGGCTTCGCCGCGGGAGCCGACGACTACCTCACGAAGCCCTATGACCTCCTCGAGCTGCGGGCCCGCCTCCGGGCTGGAGCCAGGATCGTCGATCTCCAGCGCAGGCTCATCGAGGCTCACGAGGCGCTTCGCCTCCAGGCCATGAAGGATTCACTCACCGGCATCCTGAACCACGGCGCGGTGGTTCAGGCTCTTTCCCGGGAGGTGGATCGGGCGAGGCGGGAAGGTCATCCCCTGGCCGTCATCCTGGCGGACATCGATCGGTTCAAGGAGGTCAACGACGCCTACGGCCACCTGGTCGGCGACGAGGTGCTCCGGGAGGTGGCCCTGCGTCTTCGGGAGTGTCTCCGCTCGTACGATGCACTCGGGAGATACGGCGGGGAGGAGTTTCTCATCGTCCTCCCCAACATCGAACCCGACCCGGCCCTCGGGCTGGCGGAGCGGGTGCGTCAGGTGATCGCCCAGGACCCGTTCCGGGTGGGCGAGCTGGAGGTTCCGGTCACCCTGAGTCAGGGGGTGGTGACCTGGCCGAAGGCGGAGCAGCTGACCCCGGAGCGGCTCATCGGGGCCGCCGACCGGGCTCTCTACGCCGCCAAGCACGCCGGTCGCGATGTGGTCCGGTGGATGCGCTTCGACCCCAACACTTCAAGCGCCTCCCTCGTCCCCTACCCACCGGCATCGGGGCGGATCGTTTCCGGTGCCTCCGAGGAGGAAGGCGGACCCTGACACTGGCGTTCCCCCTCGGCCGGTTTTCGGAACAGTCCGACGTTACGATGCGGGAAGTGAACCATCCACCCATGACGGTCGGCCACCCACTCCAGGGTGGTTCGGCGGTAGAACACCACGTGGGTCGGATCCCTGGCGTAGTACCAGGCTCCGAAGTCGGCCTGGTCGTCCAGGACCTCCGTCATGATCGCCAGCCATCCCCCCGGACGCAGGAGCCCGTCCAGCCGCCGAAACTCCCGTTCTGGGTCGTGGAAGTGCTCCGCCGTCTCGGTGCAGGTCACAAAGTCGTACCGATCCTCCAGTACGATGGGGTCGGGGGCGTAGAACGGGTCGTAGATCCGGGTGGGGTGGCCGGACTCCTCCAGCATCGCCTGAAGCGCCGGGCCCGGGCCGGCTCCGTAGTCCAAGCCTCGGGAGCCCGGGGGAAGGAGCGGACGTAGGGGATCCAGAAGTCGGCTCAGAAAGCTCCGATACCCGGGGTCTGAGGGGTCATTCTCATGGGTATCGTAGCGGGCTCGTTCCGCCTCCGGAGAGGGCCGATCTGCCGGATCCATGAAGGCCAGTCGACATCGAGGACAGTCGAAGTACCGTCGTCCGTGCGCCGAAGCCAGCGTGAGGGTGATGGATTCGTGGCAGAGAGGGCAAGGTGGGTTCACGGGCCGAAGGGGCATGAGGGGATTCTGGCGCAATCGCGTATATTCACAATGCCGTTGCACTGGTTGCTTTTTTCCGGGTGGAACGTGCATATTTTTCCTAGCCACCTCAATCGACGCCCCTGAACGTTCGGGGCGGGTCTCCCTCCTCCTACCGGATCCGCCCATGCGAAGTGTCCATGTCCCGGGTACCGTCGCCCTCACAGGGGCGGCCATGCTGCTCGCAGCAGGGATTGGCCCGCTGTCGGCTCAGTCCAACTCCGAAATGAGCTGGGCGCTGGAGCTGGAGAGACCGGCGGTCGAGGCTCCGACGCCCGAAGCCGACCTCTCCCTCTTCCCACCGGCCCAGCGGGTGGAGCGCATCGCGCTTCAACGACTCTCCGACGATGTGGCCGCCATGCGGCAGTTTCGCCCTGGCTACCCGTTCTGGCAGCACATCTTCACCATCCCGGACGGCTCGGTGGCCTTCGGCAGCGCGGTCGACGGCCGTCTTCTGGCGGTCTTTCCGGCTCGGGGCGACTGGCACCGGACGGCTCGGTGGGAAGACCCCACCCTCTCCTACGCGCTGAACGGCCACCGGTTGGAGTCCCGGATGAGCTCCCGCCGCGACCAGGTGTCCGAGATCCTGGAGCCTCGGGTCGGACCGGTTCTCCACAACGCGACCCGAGGGCGCTTCCTGCTTCCCAACGCACGGCGATACGGGAGCTTTCTGTCGGAGTGGGGACTGATCTATGAGCGGTTCGGGGTGCCCGCCGAAGTGGGACTGGCGCAGGCGATCCTGGAGTCGGGGCTCAACGGGACCATCCGGTCCGAGGCGCGGGCCATCGGCTTCTGCCAGTGGCTTCCTTCCAACTGGGACCGCATGAAGCGCCTGTCGCCCCATGAGATCGAAGGGCACAACCAGACCACCCAGGCTCCGTATTGTGCCGCGTATCTGACCATCCTCGCGACCAAGTACGGGAGCTATATCCCGGCGCTTTCAGAGCATCACGCCGGCGGGACCAACGTGGGCCGAACGGTGATCAATGGGGAGCGGCTCGGGGCCACCTCGGCCCGGGAGCAGTATCTGGTGGGATCGGAGTTCCACAGGGAGCTCCGGGGGATCTCGAGCCGGCGGTTCCGGGAGGTCGTCCGGACCTATGGTCCCCGCTCCTTCCTCTACTCCGAGATGGTGTTCGGGAACACCTACAATGTGACGAACCTCCGGGAGAGCATCCACCAGGAACGGATCTACGCCATGCGAGCCCCCCGGTCCATCCCCATCGAAGAGGTGGCTCGCCGGTCCGGGCTTTCCCTCGACGAGGTGCGTCGCTACAACCCGGCGCTGATCCGGCAGGTCCCCCGGACCGCGACCGTGTACCTGCCGACCTACATCCCTGAATTCGGACCCGATGTGAGCTACTGGCACCGGGACGCCGACCCGGCGTTCACCGAACTCCTTTCGGAGTTCCTGCAGCTTGACGCCAGCGTCGAGGAGTGGGAGAGCCCCGCGTTCGCTCCCATCCTCCGGGAATACCGGTCGCGTTTTCAGGCCACCGGAACCGAGGAGGGCACGGTGATGGCCACCGCGCTGGGCTACGTGATCCAGGAGAAGTATACGGGAAGCCGAGCGGAGATTCTGAGGGAGTTCCGGACCGATCCCGGGGTGCGCCGCCTGGTCCAGGAGGGGATCCGGGAGTGGAACGCAAATGGAGGAGGCGCACCCCACTCCGCCGTGGCGCGCTAACTCCCGGGCTTCGACCCGACTTCGTCAGAACGAGAAGAGCCGGGTCACCTTGAGGCTCACCACTCGCTCCATCACGTCGTTCGATTCCATGGCTCGTCGCTCGGTCAGGACGAGGAAGAGGTCGCTCAGCGGGGCGTGGACCCAGTTGATGCGCAGGTTGGAAATCAGTTCGTCGGTGGCTTCGTTGTACTGGATGAAGGCACTGGACAGGAGTCGCGTGGATCGGAAGTAGCGGAAGCGAGCGCCGTACACGTCAGCGGTGAAGGCCTCGACGCCCGGCAGGTCGACCCGGTTGTGGTCGGCCTCCAGGTCCAGGAGGAATCGGCCGGCAGGACGCCACTGGATTCCTCCACCCACCGAGATCCGCTCCCCCCCGTAGAATTCCCCACCCGCGACCCCGGCCGAGACCGAAAAGGAACGGGCCCGGCTCGAACCGGCCTCCAGCTCCACCTCTCGGAAGGAGTATTCCCCCGGTTCGATCGTCGCCCCGCGCAGGAGGAAGGGGGTGATGATCCGCTCGTACTGGTCGCGGGCCACGATCGAGGCCTCACTCCCATCGCGGAAGTCCACCTCCAGCCCACCCGTGACGACCCGGGTGGAGAGCTCTCCATCCAGGTCGCTGAAGTGGTCCACCTCCATGAAGGGGTTGAGCTGCTGGACCCCGGGCCAGGAGACCCGTGGGGTGACTCCCAGGGTTCCGTACCGGTGGTGGACCCCCCGGCGCCGTACAAAGCCCACCCCGGGCTGGAAGTCGTCCCCGATCCTTCGGTAGAGCGCCATGGCTTCCCAGAAGGGGTCCCGATATCTGACCGAGAATCGCCCGGCCAGATCCGAATCCAGTCCCGTTCCCCGGGTGCCCGCCAGATAGGACTGGAAGAGGAGGTAGTTGCCCACCTGCAGGTTGGCATCGACCCCGTAGCTCTGGTTCGTCCGGCCGTCCTCACCCCCGGTTCTGCGCTGGATGGCCATCCCGCCCACGTCCAGGCCCTGGGCGGGTCGAACCCTCAGCCGAGCCACCGAGAAGTTCTCCGCGGGGAAGTCCCCTTCGGCCCGGGTCTGCATGTTGATGAGACCGATGTCGGTGGAACCGATGGTGCCGCTCACCCGTCCCCCTCCGAGTATCGGCAGGGGATCCCCGGTGGGAGTGAGTCCGATCCGCCGGGAGTGGAAGAGGGTGAAGTCCTGTTGCGAGACCCCCGTACGTTGCCCCATGGAGCCCTGGTCCCCGAAGGTGAAGATCCCCTGGTTCTCCAGGAAGAAGTCCCGTCTTTCAGGGAAGAAGAGGGAGAACCGGGTCAGGTTCACCTGCTGCTGGTCCACTTCGACCTGAGAGAAATCGGTGTTGTAGGTCAGGTCCAGCGTCAGGCTCGAGGTGAGTCCGTACTTCAGGTCGAGCCCAGCGTCCAGCTCCGCGCTTCGCGCTTCGGGAAGGACCAGGTCTCCGGAGGGCCGGGCCGTGAGGACGTAGGGCTTGAGCGAGAGGTTCCGGCCGGGCTGGATCCCTTCGAGACCGACCAGCGTCCCCGCCCTGGAGGGAGTGTGAAGGGGCCGCTGCCGGTCCATGGGTGCCCAGGTGCTGTCCTCGTTCTTTCGACGCACCCGTCGCATGAGGTTCAGACCCCAGTCCTGGTTGATCCGTCCGGGATCGAAGCGGAGCGTGCTCCATGGAATCGCCATCTCCAGGGTCCAGCCCTGGTCATGGATGGTGGTGCGAAGTTCGAAGGCGCCATCCCAGGCGAAGTTCGTGTTCCGTCCGTCGTCGGACGCCTGGCCGTCCCGGACCGCGCCGCCGGGGTTCACGTAGAAGGCAAAGGCGCTGCTCCGATCCAGGAAGGTGTCGAGGATGATGCCGAAGGCATCGCCGTCCCGCGTGTTCGGGTCCCGCTCCAGGGTGGGGATGATGATGCCCGAGGGGTCGGAGTCGTAGAGCTCAGCGCCGATGTAGAGGTGTTCGTCATCGTAGAGGAGCCGAACCTCGGTCCGTTCAGTAGCGGGATACCCGTCGCGGGGCCGCTGCTGGATGAACTCCGAAATGACCTCTGCGGCCTCCCAAGCCGGCTCGTCCAGGGTCCCGTCGATCTGGATGGGGCCTGGACTCCGCCGAATCGTGGCCGTGGGGCGCGGCGCGGCATCCAGATCCTCGACCACCTGCGCGGTGTCGAAGGCGACGACCCGGATGTGCTCCTGGGGGTCCGGACCCTCCAGGACCGCCGTCTCCTCTCCGGAGATGAGGTGGCCGAAGAGGAGGAGCAAGAGGGCGGGAGCGTGATGCAGGGTAGAGAAGGGCAACGTGGATACGAGGGTGAGACCGGCGCGACCGAGGAACGGACGGACCCGTACGGTGTGAAGCTGAAGGTCGGAAGATCCCTGCAATGCTAAGGGTCCTGGCGATGCTTCGCTACCTTCCGCGCGGCCCCGGGTTCCCTGGCGCCCGGTCGCGCCGGGCACCCGCCGGATCGGGCTCGTCCCTGGAATTGGCAGGGGGCCCATCAGGCTGCTGGCCCCGGCTGCCGGATCTTCCCTCCCCGCTATCCGAACGGTAGGTTCAGCCTCATGAAACGGTTCCCCGCCATAGCATCTCTCTTCTCCCCGATCCTGGCGTCCCTGCGCCCGTCCGTATCCCATCCAGCCGACAGATCCCAACGCTTTGCTCGGCCCTTCCGAAGCGCCCGGGTCGGATCGTTCGGGGCGGCGGTTCTGCTCCTTCTCCTGGCGGGGAGCTGCCTTCCCTCCGCGGTCGAGGCCCAGCTTCAGCCTCCCTCCGCCGGAAGCCCCGATGTGGGGCTGCTTCTCCGACAGCTCGACGGAGAGAAGCGCGTCCTGATGATCGCGGCCCACCCCGATGACGAGGATACGAGCCTGCTGGCCGCTCTGGCACGTGGGCAGGGGGTCCGCACGGCCTATCTGTCCCTCAGTCGGGGAGAGGGCGGACAGAACCTGATCGGCCCCGAGCTGGACGAGGGACTCGGCATCATCCGGTCCGGAGAACTTCTCTCCGCCCGCTCCGTGGATGGGGCGGAGCAGTACTTCGCCCGGGCCTTCGACTTCGGGTTCTCCAAGAGTGCGGACGAGACCTTCGGGCACTGGCCGAGAGAGGAGCTCCTTCGGGATATGGTCTGGGTGATTCGCCACTTCAGGCCCCATGTGGTGGTGTCGATCTTCACCGGTACCTCCCGGGATGGCCACGGACACCACCAGGCTGCCGGGATCGTGGCTCCCGAGGCCTTCGAGGTCGCCGGCGATCCGGATAGGTTCGCCGACCAGCTCGAAGAGGGAGTCGAGGCCTGGACTCCGCTGAAGTTCTATCGCTCCACCCGATTCCGGGCGGAGGAGACGACCCTCGCCGTGCCCACGGGGACCCTCGATCCTCTCCTGGGTCGATCCCACTTCCAGGTCGCCATGGAGAGCCGGAGCCGGCATCGGTCTCAGGACATGGGGGCCCCGCAGACGCCGGGACCGCGGACCTCCGGGCTGGAGTTGATCGTCGACCGGACCGGGGAGTGGGGCGGTGTGGCTGCGGGTGGAGGGGAAGCGTCTGAACCCCGGGTTGCCGATGGTGAGGGAGGGCACGGTGGAGGCCACGGTGCCCTTTTCGAAGGCGAGGACGGAATATTCGCCGGCGTCGACACCACCCTGTCCGGCCTGGTCCGCCGGGCCGTCGCGGAGTCCAAGGCGAACGGGGGCGCGGATGGCGATGGCCTCGTGGAGGCGACCCAGGTCTACCGGTCGGCTCTGAATCGGGCCCGGTCCGAGCTTCGGGCGGCCGCGCCGGCCTCGGTCTCGACCGAGCTGAAGGAGGCCCGAGAGGCGCTCAACCGGATGATCTCGGGGGCAAGGGAGATCTACGGGGATGCCCCCGCGTCTTCGGCAGCCGGCCGTGCACACCGAGCCGAGCTGCGCCGGGTCCTGACCCACCGGGACGCCCTCCTGAGCCAGGCGGCCCTCTCGGCCTCGGGAGTGATTGTGGACCTGCGCGTGGACCGGAGTCGTGTGGTTCCGGGAGAGGAGCTGGAGGCGGAGTTCCTGGTCTGGAACGGAGGACCCACCCCGCTGGCCGTCTCCGGGTTGAACCTCCACGTCCCCGCGGGGTGGACGGTCGGCCCCAGGGAAGCCGGAGGTGAGGATGCCCCGGGCGGGGTCCGGGGGTTCTTCGCCATGGATCCCTCGACCCTGGCGAGCCGGCATCCCACGTCGGACGCGCCCATGACTCTCGGCGCCGACGAAATGCTCCGCTGGCGTTTCGTCGTCGAGGTGCCTGCAGACGCCGATCCCTCCCGGCTCTACTACCTGGCCCGGGAGCGAGAGGGGAGCCTGTATCGGTGGCCTGAGGACCGGAGCCTCCACGCCCTCCCGGCCGACCCGCCCCTGCTCTCGGGTGAAGCCCATCTCCAACTGGGCCAGGTCGAGGGTTTCAACTGGACGGGGGCCGCCCACCACGTGGATGTGGACAAGGCCCTGGGCGAATACAGGGTCCCCCTTTTCGTGGTCCCGGCCCTTTCGGTGGAGCTGGACCCCGGAACCATGGTCTGGCCGGAGCGCCGCACCGAGCCCAGGGATGTCATCGTTCGGCTGACGAATGAGGCCGAGGAAGCTCTCGAGGGAGACGTGACGCTCAAGGCGCCCTCGGGATGGCGGGTGGAGCCCACCAGCCACCCCTTCCACGCCGAATCCCGGGGAGGCGAGGTGAGTCGGAGTTTTCGGGTGAGTCCGGGGGGCGCGCCACCGGGTGGGGTCGTAGAGCTACGGGCTGGGGCCACCACCACTCGGCTCGGTGAGGTCCGTGAGTACGGCGAGGGTGTCCGTCTGATCGACTATCCCCACCTGGATCCGGCTCCACTCTATCGGGACGCCACCCTCCATCTCTCGAGTTTTCCGGTCCAGGTGACCGAGGGACTTCGCGTGGGATACATCCAGGGCCCCGGTGACGAAGGGCCCCGCGCCCTTCGGGATCTGGGTGTGGAGGTGGAGCTTCTGGATGCGGAGGCGTACCGTACCAGTGACCTGGACCGCTTCCACACACTGGTCCTCGGCATCCGGGCCTACGAGACCAGGGAAGATCTCTGGGCCGCCAACGAACGTCTCCTCGAGTTCGCTCGGCGGGGTGGGACGGTGATCGTGAATTATAATAAATACGAATACCCCGACGGGGGCTTTGCTCCCTATCCCCTGGCCATGCGTCGGCCCCACCACCGAGTCACCGATCCCGAAGCGCCCGTCCGCCTTCTGGACCCGGAACACCCGGTGCTCTCCCGCCCCAACCAGATCGACGCTTCGGACTTCGAAGGATGGCGGCAGGAGAGGGGTCTGTACTTCCTGAGTGAGTGGGACGATCGGTATGCTCCCCTGCTCGAGATGGCCGACCCCGGGGAGGAACCGAACCGGGGCTCCCTGGTGGTGGCCCGTGTCGGGGAGGGAGCCTACGTGTACACCGGCCTCTCCCTCTTCCGGCAGTTTCCCCGGGGGGTACCGGGAGCCTTCCGCCTCCTGGCGAACCTGGTCTCCCTCCAGGGCGACGATCTGGCCGCCTATCTGGACGGAGCGGACCGGTGATCCGCTGGGTCGGTGTGGTCGTCCTGGTCCTCCTGACCGTCCCCGCCTGCGGCCCCCAGGGCGATGTCCTGGTGGTCTACACGCCCCACGGCCGGGACCTCCTCGAGCACTTCGGCGAGCGCTTCGAGGAGGCGAATCCCGGGGTGAGCGTGCAGTGGCTCGACATGGGCTCCCAGGAGATCCTGGAGCGTGTGCGTTCCGAGCGAGCGAACCCTCAGGGCGACGTGTGGTGGGGTGCGCCCGACGACATGTTCATCCGCGCCGCAGAGGATGGCTTACTGGCTCCCTTTCGACCGGACTGGGCCGCTGGGCTTCCCGAGGATCGTCAGGACCCCGAGGACCGCTGGTTCGCCACCTACCTCACCCCCCAGGTCATCGCCTACAATACCGACGCGGTCGGTCCCGACGAGGCGCCCTCCGAGTGGGATGACGTCCTGGATCCACGATGGCGGGACCAACTCCTGATCCGGGAGCCGCTGGCGTCGGGGACCATGCGAGCCATCTTCGCCTCGATCATCTACCGGGAGTCCCAGGGGACCGGGGACCCCGAGGCGGGCTACGAGTGGCTTCTCCGGCTGGACGCCCAGACCAAGGAATACGTCCTGAACCCCACCCTGCTGTACCAGAAGCTGGCCCGCCAGGAGGGGCTCGTGACACTCTGGAACATGCCGGACATCGAGACCTTGAGGGCTACAGCCGACTATCCCATCGACTACCGGATCCCCAGCGAGGGAACCCCCGTGGTCGTGGACGGAGTCGCGGTCATCGAAGGCGCGCCCCATCTGGAGCTGGCCCGGGCCTTCGTGGAGTACGTGGGCTCGGAGGAGGCGCTGCAGGATGCCGCGGAATTCTTCTTCCGGATCCCGGCCCGGGAGGACCTGGAGGTGGAGACCCTTCCCGAATGGCTGCAGGCCGCCCTGCCCCGGATCCGGCCCATGGAGGTGGACCGGACCCTCCTCCAGGAGCGCACGCCCGAATGGATGCGCCACTGGGACAACGAAGTCCGGCGCCGTGGGCGGAGCCAGGGATTCGAGTAATGGTTCACTCCCCTATTTGGCTTTCGGGAGTCCGGGCTTGATCCTCGAGCTCGAAGAGGTGAGCCGGAGCTTCGGCGAAGTCGTGGCGGTACGGTCGCTCTCCCTGGGCGTGGCGGAGGGAGAGTTCCTCACCCTCCTGGGTCCTTCGGGGTGCGGCAAGACCACGGTGCTCCGACTCATCGCCGGCTTCGAGAGCCCCGATGGAGGGCGGATCCGGTTCAGAGATCAGGACGTGACCGGACGGTCCCCCCAGGACCGGGGCTTCGGCATGGTCTTTCAGAGCTACGCCCTCTTCCCCCACCTGAACGTGTTCGAGAACGTCGCCTTCGGACTCCGGAGCCGTGGGCGACCCAGGGCTGAGATCGCTGCCGAAGTGGAGGCGGCCCTGGCTCGCGTGGATCTGGCGGAGTACGGCGAGCGGGCCGTGCAGGCCCTCTCCGGCGGCCAGCAGCAGCGCGTGGCCCTGGCCCGGGCCCTGGCCATTCGCCCCCCGATGCTCCTCCTCGACGAGCCGCTCTCGAATCTGGACCAGGCCCTTCGCGTCCAGACCCGGACCGAGCTTCGCCGCCTGGTGAAGGAGCTGGGCATCACGGCCCTCTTCGTGACCCACGACCAGGAGGAGGCCTTCGATCTCTCGGATCGCATCGCGGTGATGGAGGCGGGAGAGCTTCGCCAGTTGGGATCTCCTCGTGCCCTCTACCAGGAACCGGCGAACCGCTTCGTGGCGGGGTTCGTGGGACGGGCCAGCGAATTCCCGGTCCACAGCGCGGAGCGGCGCCCCGATGGCAGTTGGTCGGTGACCGTGGCTCCCGGGGTGGTCTGGGCAGGCGCGGTCCGACCAGAAGACGACGGAGGGGGATCCGAACCCCCCACCTCCACCGACGACCCAGCGG
>SKKH01000128.1 GCA_007121555.1 Gemmatimonadota bacterium
CGCTTCGATCCCGATGCCTCTCGCGACTACCTGATCGAAGCCAACTGGGCCCTCTACTGCGACAACTACCTGGAGGAGTTCCACATCCCCTACATCCACGGTCGGAGCCTGGAGGCCCTGGACTATGAGAGCTACCGCACCCAGCGGTTCCGGTGGGGAAATCTCCAGTTCGGGATGGGAGATCGAGCGGGATTCGAGATGCCGGAGGCCCATCCGGACGCGGGAGAGCCCGTGATCGCCTGGTACTTCTGGCTCTTCCCCAACCTCATGCTGAACTTCTACCCCTGGGGCCTTTCGGTGAACATCGTGCGACCCCTTTCCCACCGCCGGACCCGGGTGTCCTTCCTCAGCTGGGTCTGGCGAGAGGAACTCCGAGGGGCAGGGGCCGGCGCCGATCTGCACCGGATCGAGATGGAGGACGAAGAGGTCGTGGAGTCGGTCCAGCGGGGGTTGGGCTCCCGGCTCTACGGACGGGGCCGGTTTTCACCTCGTAGGGAGGTGGGGACCCATCACTTCCACCAACTCCTCTCCGGGTGGATGAGGGGCGAAGTGGGAGGGGATCCCGGGGGCTGATCGACCTATCGCCTTCAGTCCGCGAGGAGGTCCTCGACCCGGGCGCCCCAGTCCACGCCCGCCAACTCGGCCGTCCATCGCCGGGCTTCCTCCTGGACCTTCCGATCCTCCGCCACCGGGCGGGGATTCCGGCGCTTCCTCTTCACGAAGTAGCCTCCGGAGCTCCCCTCCAGCTCAGAAGCCGTGGCGACGTGGATCGGGGTCTCGGCCCCGTCGGCGGGACCTTTGGCGATGAGGCGAGCCAGAGCCAGGAAGGGAGTCGCCAGGAGGGAGGAGCCGATGAGATCGTCCAGGAGACCGGTGGCCACCAGCCCGGGGTGGACCGCGTTCACGTCCACCCCCGTGTGGTCCAGCGCCCGGGCCAGATCCAGGGTGAAGAGGAGGTTCAGGAGCTTGGCCTGGGCGTAGGCCTGGCGGCCGTCGAACCCCTTGGGTCCGTCGAAGGTCTCCGGGGCCCACTTCCGGCTGTGGGCCTGAGACGAGACGATGACGATCCGCGAGGCGTCCGGGGTCAGGAGGGAGGGAAGGAGTGCCAGCGTCAGCCGGACCGTCCCCAGGTGATTGATGGCCAGGGTCTCCTCCACCCCCTCCTCCGACTCCCTGTACTCCAGGGTGGAGTAGCCGGCGTTGTTCATCAGAAGATCGATGCTCGGGTGGCGCTCCCGGATCGTCTTCGCGGCCGCTTCGATCTGGTCCGGTCGGGTCAGGTCCGCATGCGCCCACCCGAACGACTCCCGACCCACCTCCTGCGCCAGCTCGTGGGCGGTCTGCCTGGCCCGTTCTTCGGTCCGGCAGAGGCAGATCACCCGGTGTCCCCTCTCCCCGAGCTCCCCGGCGATGGCCCGTCCGATCCCCCGGTTCGCCCCGGTGACCACGCTGATCTTCCGACCGTGGGAGTGGGAGGGGGCGCCGCCGCGGGCACCTGGAGCGGCAGAAGCCGAGGGGTCAGAAGAGGGTGAGTTGCTCACGGGGGCCGACCTCGGGCTCAGGGGGGCGAAAGTGGCGGGTGGACAGTTCCGGGGCGGAGGTGGAGTAGCCCCACCGGGCCCTCGCCATCCGGAAGAGGGACCGGATCTGCTCGGCGAAGGGACCCTCGCCCCGCATCCGGGTTCCGAACTCGGGGTTGTAGAGGTCCCCTCCCCGGAGGCTCCGGAGTCGGGACCGGACCTTCCCCGCCCGATCCGGAACGTGGGTCTCGAGCCATTCCAGGAAGAGGGGCCGCACCGCGCCGGGAAGCCGGAGGACCACGTACCCGGCCGAGGTGGCCCCGGCGCGGGCTGCGGCCTCGAGGATGTCGGGGATTTCGTGCTCGGTCAGACCGGGAATGACCGGCGCCACGTTCACCCCCACCGGAATCCCGGCATCGGACAGGGTTCGGATGGCCGCCAGGCGATGCTCCGGGGGTGAGGCTCGGGGCTCCAGGGCCCGCTGGAGGCGTCGGTCCAGCGTCGTGATCGAAAGGGTCACCCGGGCGGCCCCGAACCGAGCCAGGGAGCCCAGGTGGTCCACGTCTCGTTCCACGAGGCGGGACTTGGTGATGAGGGCCACCGGGTGGCGGGCCAGCGAGAGGATCTCCAGGCAGCGCCGCGTGACTTTCAGCGACCGCTCCCCCGGTTGGTATGGATCGGTGACTCCGCTCATGACCAGGGGGACGGGAGTCCAGCCTGGACGGGCCAACTCGCGGGCGAGGAGGGTCGGCGCTTCCTCCTTCACCAGAATCCGACTCTCGAAGTCCAGCCCGGCGGAGAATCCCAGGTACTCGTGGGTGGGACGGGCGTAGCAGTACACGCAGCCGTGGGCGCACCCCCGATACGGGTTCAGGCTCCAGTCGAAGCCCACGTCGGGGCTGCGGTTCCGGGTCAGGACGGTCCGGGTCGCATCCCGAAAATAGCGCGTTTCCCGGGCGTTGGGGGCCTGGGCCGCCTCTTCCGGTTCCAGGGCCAGGTGGAGCCGCTCGAATCGGTTGGGCAGGTCGCCGCCGGCGCCGCGGCCGCGGACGATGGGAAGGTCTCTGGAGGGTCGGCGGGGTTCCATACCTTCCGGTACTCGCCTCTGGGCCGAAGGTTTCGGTTTTTGTACGGTCGACGTCGTCCGCTCCAGGGTGCGCAGTTCGTCCGGCGAAGGCGGGCCGGGTCCCGCGCCCACCTGGGCGGCCTCGATCCTTCAGGGATCCAGTGGGGTAGGTGCACACAAGGGAGGTCGGGGGTTTACCCTGACTCGGAAACGGTGTAAGATTTCAGGCCTGTCGGCTCCATGGACGGCAGGCTGACAATTCAGGTGGCGTGCGAGTGAGGATCGCCGGGAATCGCAAGGTTCCTGGAGGAAAGTCCGAGCTCCGCAGGGCAGGATGCCGGGTAACTCCCGGGCGGCGAGAGCCGATGGAAAGTGCCACAGAGAGAAGACCGCCGATGATCGGACCGCCGGGACGGGGTCGGACACAGGTAAGGGTGAAAGGGTGCGGTAAGAGCGCACCGGGCCGACGGCAACGAAGGTCGCATGGCAAACCCCATCCGGAGCAAGGTCAAGCAGGGACGAGGAGCGGCCCGCTCCACCAGAGTCCCGGGTCGACTGCACGAGGTCCGCAGTAATGCGGATCCCAGAGAAATGATCCTCCTCCGCCTCGGCGGAGACAGAACTCGGCTTATTCGCACGCCCTACCCTGGATCCAGAAGCGCCCGTAGCTCAGCTGGATAGAGCGCTGCCCTCCGGAGGCAGAGGTCAGAGGTTCGAATCCTCTCGGGCGCACTTTGCAGGATAGAGATCAGGGCCATCTGGCCTCAGGCGCCCCGCCCCGACATGTTCGGTGCGGGGCGTTCTCGTTCGTGGCCGCAGCGCCCTGGCCGATCCGAAGGGGGAGCCGATCCGATGAGGGATCGGATCCCTGGCCCCCGAACCTGATTCCGGAGTCCTCTCATGCGCCCCTCCCCAGAACCAACCCTCCGGCACGGGCTCGCTTCGGCGATTCTGATCCTGGCGCTTTTCGGGTGCGCTGAGGCCGACCATCCAGGTGGGGACGAGGCTTCCATGGACGACCCAGCCGCCTCCGCCGAAGCCCTGCCCTCGGGGGCACAGGCCCGGTCTTTCCTGGGAGAGGCGCTCTTCCCACCCCCACTCGGAGACGAACTCGAGGCCAATCGGCGCGCGGATCTGGCCACGGCGGAGGCCGAGTTGCATGGGGACCCCGACGATCCCGAGCTCTGGATCTGGGTGGGCCGGCGCCAGGCCTACCTCGGGCTCTACAGGGAGGCCATCGAGACCTTTTCCGAGGGCCTCGAACGTTTCCCCGACGACCCTCGCTTTCTGCGTCACCGGGGCCACCGGTTCCTGTCGGTGCGGGAGCCTGCCAGGGCGGAGGCGGACCTGGACCTGGGCCTGGCCATGGCGCGGAACGCTCCGGACGAGATCGAGCCGGACGGCCTTCCCAATCCCCAGGGTATCCCCCTCACGACCCTCCACTTCAACCTCTGGTACCACCTGGGCCTCGCTCGATACATCCAGGGCGACTGGGAAGGCGCCGCCCAGGCCTGGGCGGGCTGCATGGAGGTGTCCACCAATCCCGACCTACGGGTGGCCACCGGCTACTGGCTGTACCTGACCCGCCAGCGGCTGGGACTGGACGACGAGGCCCGGGCCCTCCTGGTGGATCTTCCCGAGTCCGATGAGATCATCGAGAACGACAGCTACCTCCACCTCCTGGAGGTGTTTGCAGGGGAGCGGGATCCCGACTCCCTCGTGAACCGCGACGACCCGGACTCCCTGGGGGCCGCCACCGTGGCCTACGGGATCGCCATGCATCACCTGTTCGAGGGCCGGGACGACGACGCCCGAGCCGTCATGCAGCGGGTCCTGGATCAGCCGAACCAGTGGGCGGCCTTCGGCTACATGGCCGCCGAGGCGCAGGTGGCGCGCGCGGGGTGGTAGTCGACACCACAGCACCACGGCCTGTGCGGAGCCGAGAGCCGTGGCCGCCCCGGCCTTTACTTGACCAATGAATAGATGCGTCATTAATTTTTCTTCATGGATGAGTTAATAGAACAAGAAAACAGGGGAGAATCGCCGGCCGCGGAGGACGCCACGGTCGAAGGGGACGCCCTGGCGCGGAGCCTCCGGCGCCGGACGCCCTTCCGGTCGCCGGCGCAGCGGGCCGGGATCGGCCTGCTCAGGGCCGCCGATCTGTTTCGGCGCCGGCTCTCCCGGGTCGCGGAGGCGGAAGAGATCACCCTTCAGCAGTTCAACGTTCTCCGCATCCTCAGGGGGGCCGGCGCCGAGGGACTTCCCACCCTCTCGGTGGCCGAGCGGATGATCGAGCGCACACCGGGGGTGACGCGACTGCTCGACCGTCTCGAGAGCCAGGGATGGGTCGATCGAACCCGGTGCCAGGAGGACCGACGCCGTGTGATCGCCAGAATCACCGATTCGGGAAGAGCGCTTCTCCGGAGGATCGACGAGCCCCTGGCCCGTGCGGAGGACTCCGCATTCGAGGGACTGGACTCCGACCGGCTCGAGACGCTGGGTGAGATTCTCGACGAAGTGCGGGCCGGGCTGGAGCGGAGTGAGACCGAATTTTCCGACGGTGATTGAATCTTTCGGGGTCGTGGGCCCGTAGGACGAGATGACACGGTTCAGCTACATTGCCGAGGAACCCATGGAATTCACTCTCGAGGAAAGGATCCGACGCCTGCTGCAGTTGGCTGACTCAGCCGCTGAACAAGGGCGAATCCGGCAAGCGTGGATCTTCAGGCAGATGGCCCGAGATCTGGCGGCGCCGGTGGGCTGACCCCCACACTTCAACAGCCTTCTAGATGCCCCCACTTCTCGACACACCCCGTCTACCCGCCGGCTTTCTGGCCGCCGGGCGTCACATCGGATTGAAGACCACCGGGCCGGACCTGGCCCTCTTCCACTCCAGTGCTCCGGCGTCGGCGGCGGGGCTCTTCACCCGAAACCATTTTCCCGGCGCGCCCGTCCTTCTGGGAAGGGAGCGTCTCAGGTCCGGTCGGCTCCAGACCGTCGTGGTGAACTCGAAGGTGTCGAACGTGGCCACAGGGGCCGAGGGGCTGGAAGACGCACGTACCATGGCGAGGCTCGCCGCCCGGACCGTGCAGGTCTCCCCGGAGCTGGTCCTGGTGGCGTCGACCGGGGTGATCGGCCGCCGCCTCCCCATGGATCGGATCCGGGAGGGTCTGGACGGGATGGGTCAGGAACTCGAGGCCGACCCCTGGCCCGCCGCCAGGGCCATCATGACCACCGACTCCCATCCAAAGGTGCTCTCCGCCAAGGTGGGCGACGCCGTGATCACCGCGGTGGGGAAGGGGGCCGGAATGGTGGCGCCCAACATGGCCACCATGCTCGTCTACATCTTCACTGACGCCCGGATCTCTCCGGAAGACCTGGACCGCAGCCTGCGCCGGGCCTGCCGTGACAGCTTCCAGCTCCTTTCCATCGACACGGACACCAGCACCTCGGACATGGTCGTGGCGCTGGCGAATGGACTGGCCGGGGAGGTCGAGTCCTCCGCCTTCGGTGCTGCGATGGCCGAGATCTGTCTGAAGATGTCCGAGCTCATCGCTCGCGATGCCGAGGGGGCCACCAAGCTCCTTCGGGTCGGGGTACGGGGTGCCTTGAATTCCTCCGAGGCCCGGAGGGTGGCGCGGGCCGTGGTGGACAGCCCGCTGGTCAAGACCATGGCGTACGGGGCCGACCCCAACGTGGGCCGCCTCCTGATGGCAGTGGGGAAGTGCGTGGAGTGCAGGATCGTTCCCGAGCGGGTGGACGTGGACGTCCAGGGAATCCCGGTGATTCGCGCCGGTCAGCAGGCCGAGTTCGAGGAGGGCAGGGTCCGAAGTCTCCTGGCCGGAGACCCGGTGGAGATCGAGATCCGTCTCGGGGTCGGGGAGGGCCGGGCCACGGCGCTCGGTTGTGATCTGACGGAAGGATACATCGAGGAGAATGCGGCCTACACCTCGTCCTGAGCGAGCCCCGACGCCCACGCCCCCCCCCGACCGACACGCCCCGGCCACTGGATGACGGCACTTCCTTCCCCTCGTGGAATTGTTCTGGTATCTTAAGCCTCTGTACGAACCTCCGCTGGGTCGAGGTGTAGGCCTGGCGGGGCGGAGAACCGCCGTCTGCTCATGCAGAATGAACCCCGGGTTCACGGACGGATGCCACTTCTCCCGACCCAGAACAGCCACCCAGAACGAAGGACATCAGACTAATGCATATCAAGACTCTCGCCGTTGCGCTCGTTGTAGGAATCGGCCTTACGGCCTGTGGGGATGCCCCCGAGCCGCCCGCCGATACCGACGCTCCGGCCGAGCAGCCCGCCGCCGAGCCGGGGGCCCTTCAGACTCCCGATTGGTTCGTGGTGGATCATGACGCTGAGACCGTGGAGATCGATCTGATCGCCGGAACCAGCTCCGCCAACAACTACTGGAACTTCCACGGGCTCTACGGTGGAGCCGGTGAGATCGTCGTTCCCGAAGGCTACGAGGTAACGATCAACCTGATCAACCAGGACCCGAACATGGGTCACTCCGTGGGTGTGGGTGAGGTCCAGGCCACGTGGCCGAACAGCTTCTCCGACGTGACCCCCATCTTCGATGGCGCGGTGACCTCGAACCCCACCTCCATGACCGAGTCCACCCTTCCGGGCGAGACCGAGAGCATCACCTTCACCGTCGATCAGAGCGGGGATTTCGCCCTGATCTGCTACGTCGTCGGGCACGCGGCGTCGGGGATGTGGATGCCGTTCACCGTTTCGGCTGACGGAGAAGCGGGCGCCCGTCTCAACTGATCCGGACCGTAGCGTCCGTTGAGCATCTGAACTCCGACCGTTCGTCGGGGATCGCAGGGGCCGTGCTTCCTTCGGGGGGGTGCGGCCCCTGTTTCGTTCCCGGAGCCCGAGGTATAGCTTGCGCTTGAATGTGAGTGATGGATCCGAGTCCGGAGATCCTGGGCCTTCCGGCATGGGTGGGCGGTCCCTTGATGGGGAGAGCCCTTTGGACTCCAGCTACGAGGTGCGACCATGCCCCTTCTGCCAGCGGTCTCCACCGAACTCCTGAAAGCGGGCCGATGCTCGGTCCTCAGTGGGCTTCTGCTCGCCGGCCTCCTGGCGGCGGCGCCCCAGGTCGCGGCGGCACAGGACCCGGGGGCGGCTTCCGCGGTGGAGGCGGCCTACCTTCGCATGATCGCGGCCCACTTCGGGGTCTCGACCACCGAGGCGACGCACATGGCCGAGGACCTGGGGTCGGCCGAGGAGGTGCCCGTCGTGTTTCTGCTGGCCCGGGAGAGCGGGCTTTCGACCTCCGTGATCCTCTCGCGTCGTCAGCGTGCCGGACCCTCCGGGCTCCCGCCCTGGACTGAGGTGGCCCGCCAACTCCAGTTGGGTTCCGGAACCTTCCACGTGGAGGTCCCGGACGACGAGGTCGACGACCGGATACGGGGGGCCATGAACGCCTTTCAGGAGGTCCCGCGCGCCCGCTGGTCCGAGGTGCAGCTCTCCGACGGTGACGTGGTGGCCCTGACCCATCTCCGGGTCCTTTCTCGCCAACTGGGCGTGTCCAAGGGCGAGGTCCTTCGGGCTCGGACGACGGCGGGTTCGTGGGTGGATTCCATACGGCACCTCATGGGCACCCCCTGACCGCCCCCTTCGTCCCCCATTCGGGCTCGGGCCCTCACGGTGGCCCGAGCCTCCCACTCGAACAGGAGAACCCCGTGGGCCAGGAAGTGGAGAACCCGGATCTGAAGCCGGAAGCCATCCGGTCGTTCACGAAGTCGATCCTTCGCGATCTTCGCGCCCTGGAACGGATGTTGAAGGAGGGGCGCATCGAGAAGGACATCCGTCGCTTCGGGGCGGAACAGGAGGTGTTCCTGACCGGGCGGGGATGGAGGCCGGCGCCCCTCGCCCTCCAGCTTCTGGAGCGCGTGGGCGGAGATCCGTTCACCACCGAGCTCGCCCTCTTCAACATGGAGGTGAACCTGCCTCCCTACCGCCTCGAGGGTCGGAATTTCACCCGCTTGGAAGAGGAGCTGAACCGCCTGCTGGCTCAGCTTCGGGAGGCCGCCAGGGAGGAGGGCGGCGAGATCGTCCTCACCGGAACCCTTCCTACCCTCTCGAAGTCGGATCTCTCTCTGGACCAGATCACGCCCAAGGCCCGCTACTTCACCCTCAACGAGGCGTTGACCTCGATGCGGGGAGGCGAGTATCAGCTCCGGATCGAAGGTTCTGACGAGTTGATACTCCAACACGACTCCGTGATGCTGGAATCCTGCAACACCAGTTGCCAGATCCATCTCCAGGTCGGTGCCGAGGAGTTCGCGCAGGTCTACAATGCCGCCCAGCTGGTCACGGCACCGGTCCTCGCCGCCGCAGTGAACTCCCCGCTCCTCTTCGGGCGGCGCCTCTGGGCCGAGACGCGGATCGCCCTCTTCCAGCAATCGTTGGACACCCGATCTGCCACGTCCTATGTCCGGGATCTGGCGCCCCGCGTGCGGTTTGGCGACCAGTGGCTGAAGGGAAGCGTGACCGGACTGTTCGAAGAGGATCTGGCTCGATTCCGCGTCCTCATGTCCGGGCAGGTGGATGAGGATCCCTTCGAGGCCCTGGAGCAGGGCCGTACCCCGCGCCTGCAGGCCCTCCAGCTCTACAACAGCACGATCTATCGGTGGAACCGTCCTTGCTATGGAATCAGTGAGGGCAAGCCCCATCTCAGGATCGAGTGTCGGGCCCTCGCGTCCGGACCCACCGTGATCGACGAGGTGGCGAACGCCGTCTTCTGGATCGGATTGACGCTGGGAGCGCTGGAGCGTTTCGGGAATCCGGCGGACCGGATGGACTTCAGCGATGTGAAGTCGAACTTTCTCGCTGCCGCTCGTCATGGGCTCCACGCCGGACTCCGGTGGATCGACGGGCGAACCATGGGGGCAGCACCTCTGATTCTGGAGATCCTGCTCCCCCTGGCCCAGGAAGGGCTGGAGGCGGCGGGGGTGGACTCGGGTGACGTCGACCGGTATCTGGGGGTGATCCAGGACCGGGTGACCTCGGGACAGACGGGGAGCGAGTGGTCGCTCCGGTCGCTGGCCTCCATGGCGGGGACCGGGACCCTGTCCGAACGGTTGGCGGCCATCACAGCGGCCACCGCCCGTCGACAGGAGGAGGGGAGCCCGGTTCACGACTGGGCTTTGGCTCGGCTGGAGGAGGCTGGAGGATGGACCCATACCTACCTTCGGGTGGAGCAGTACATGACCACGGATCCGGTCACGGTGAACGAGGACGAGCTGGTGGATCTGGTCGCGTTCATGATGGACCGGGAGAAGATTCGACATATTCCCGTGGAGGACAGGGACCATCGACTCGTCGGTGTGGTATCCTATCGAGCCCTCCTCCGGTTCATGGCCGACGCATCCGAGCGTGGACTCGACGGCGCTCCACCGATCAAAGAGATCATGGAGACGAACCCGGTGACGGTAGCCCCCGACACCCTGACCCTCGAGGCGATCGATCTCATGAGGGACCGGGAGGTGGCCTGCCTGCCGGTGACACGGGAGGGAAAACTGGTAGGTCTGATCACAGAGCGGCACTTCATGCCCATAGCCTACGAACTCATGGAAGAGCGCCTGCGGCGCAGCTGATGAAAAGAGTTCTACACGAGATCCGGGCTACTGCGCCCGGCCCGACCCTGGTGGGTCTGGGTGGTATGCACGGAAACGAGCCGGCCGGGCTAAGGGCCCTCGACCAGGTGGGTCGAGAGTTCGATGGGCTCGGCCTCCTCAGGGGGGAGTTCGTGGCCCTGGCGGGCAATCTGCCCGCCCTGGCCGCCGGGGTCCGGTTCGTGGATCGGGACCTGAACCGGATCTGGGACGCCGACGGGGGGCAGCGGGGCCGCGAGGAGAGAGAGCTCGGAGAGCTCCGGGATGCCTTTGCCCAGGTTCGGAAGCGTGCGCGCGGGCCGGTCTATCTGGTGGACCTTCATACCACTTCGGGCGACGGGCCCCCCTTCACGATCCTCGGCGACACACTGGCCAACCGGGGGATGGCTCTGGCCCTCCCGGTGCCCATGGTCCTGGGCCTGGCCGATGCTCTCCCCGGGACCCTGGTGGATTCCCTCGACACGGTGGGGGTGGCCAGCCTGGCCTTCGAGGCCGGGCGCCACGACGACCCCGAATCCATCCAGCGCAGCGCCGACGCCCTTCGGGTCCTGTTGGGCTGGCTGGGGATGGTGGTGGGAGGGCGCGACCAGGTCCGTGAGTCCCGGATTCGACTCTCCAGGACGAGCCGGGGCCATCCCAGCGCGCTTCGCCTCACCCATCGCCACGCGCTGGAACCGGACCGGGATTTCCGGATGCAGATGGGCCTGCGCTCCTTCGAGCGGGTGCGCCGGGGCGACCTCCTCGCACAGGAAGGGGGTGCTCAGGTGCGGGCTCCGACTTCGGGCCACATTCTTCTGCCTCTCTATCAATCCAAGGGAGACGACGGGTTCTTCATGGGGACCGCAGTCTCCCGTTCCTGGCTCCGCATCTCCGAGGCCCTTCGTCGTCGGCGGGTGGACAGGCTCCTGAGGTTCCTTCCCGGGATCATTCCCGAAAAGGACGTTGGCCCGGGTCGAGGGGTGGCCTTCCGAGTCCATCCTCTCATCCGGAAGATCTTCTTTCCTTCGCTCTTCCGGCTGCTTGGCTACCGCGCCATCCCTCGCCCCGACGGTCGATACCTCCTGGTGCGGCGACCCGAGCCCACAGAGTTGACTTCGGCTGAAGAGACGGACACGCCGATGGCACCCGCGGGACGGGAGGGTTGACATCCATGCTCGGGATGAGCGAGCTCCAGGCGTGCCGAATCCTCGTGGTCGACGATGAGTCTGCGAACGTCCGAGTCCTGGAGCGATTGCTGGCTCGAGCCGGTTACCGGGAGGTGCGGGGGATCACCGACCCCCGGGGTTTCATGGAGGTCTTCCTCGAATTCAAGCCCGACCTCCTCCTGCTGGATCTCCGGATGCCGTGGATGGACGGGTTCGAGATCATGGAATCGCTGGAGGGCCAGCTTCTCCCTGACGAGTACTTTCCCATCCTGGTTCTCACCGGTGATCTGAGTCCGGATGTGCGGGAACGAGCCCTCTCCATCGGAGCGCGCGACTTCGTCACGAAGCCCTTCGATACCACCGAGGCGCTGCTGCGGATCAAGAACCTCCTGGAAGCCAGGGTCCTCCACCTCCAGCTTCGGGACTACAACCAGCGCCTCGAGGAACGAGTGGAGGCCCGGACACGGGATCTTGCCGAGGCCCAGGTCGAGATCCTCCACCGGCTCGCCCTGGCCGCGGAGTATCGAGACGACCTCACGGGGCGGCATGCCGAGCGGGTGGGGCTCCTCTCGGCCCTGATCGGGACCGAGCTGGGCATGCCCCGGGAAGAGATCCAACTTCTGCGCCGGGCGGCCACGCTGCACGATGTGGGCAAGATCGGGGTCTCCGACTCGATCCTGATGAAACCGGGTCCCCTGACCGACAGTGAGTACCGGCGGATGCAGCTCCACACGGAGATCGGAGAAAAGATCCTCTCTGGAAGTCGCTTCCCCCTTCTCAAGATGGCCGGGGAGATCGCGACCTCGCACCATGAGTGGTGGAACGGGAACGGGTATGGACGAGGGTTGGCCGGTGAGGCCATCCCCCTGACGGGCCGCATCGTGGCGGTGGCCGATGTCTTCGACTCCCTCACCCATGAACGCCCCTACAAGGTGGCGTTCTCAAAGGAGTCGGCCTTCGAGCTCATCCGCGAGGGGACGGGCATCCAGTTCGATCCCGGGGTCGTGGAGGCCTTCTTCGCGCTGGTGGATCAGGGGGTGGTCGATCGGGTCGACGAGCTCCTCTCCGAGGACCTGGATGATCAGCGGCCTCTCGGAGTGGAAGAGCTGGCGCTGGTCGAGACCCTCAGTGCGCCGGTGTCGTCCGACCCTGAGCCCAGCTCCTGAGTTCATCGATCCGTTCCCGGGCCGTGGCGGAGAGGGGGCGGGTCGAGCCGGCCTCCCTGGCCAGGAGCTCGGTGTCGAAGTCGGTTCCGTCGGCGAACGCCGCGTAGAGCCCCGAGACGACCACCTGTTCCAGTTCGGCCCCTGAGAAGCCGTCCGTGCGGTCGGCCAGGCGCTCGAGGTCGAGATTCGAAGGGTCCCGGTTCCGGTTCTCCAGGTGGATGCGAAGGATCTCCACCCGGGTTTCGGCGTCGGGAAGATCCACGAAGAAGATCTCGTCGAAGCGGCCCTTTCGAAGCAGCTCCGCGGGCAGGAGGTCCACCTGGTTCGCCGTGGCCAGGAGGAATACCGGACCTTTGCGCTCCTGCATCCAATTCAGGAAGGTGCCGAGGATCCGACGGGAGACTCCCCCGTCCTCCGTGCCCCCTCCAGAGGAGAACGCCTTCTCGATCTCGTCGATCCAGAGGACCACCGGCGCCATCTCCTCGGCCAGGGTCACGGCCCGCGCCAGGTTCTTCTCCGTCTCTCCGATGTACCGGTTGTAGAGGGAGGCTGGATCGAGCCGGAGGAGGGGGAGTCCCCATTCGGTGGCCACGACCCGGGCGCACAGGCTCTTTCCGCATCCCGGGACCCCGGTCAGGAGGAGTCCCCGGGGAAACTCCAGCCCGAACTCGCGGGCACCCTCGGGATCGTGGATCAGGGCCGAGCGCTTCCGGAGCCAGTCGTTGAGTGCGTGGAGGCCTGCGACCCGGGCCCTGCTGTCTTCGGCTGGATAGTATTCGAGGAGCCCCTCCCGCTCGATGATCCGCCGCTTGGCGTCGGCGACATGTCGCAGGTCCTCGGCGCCCAGGCGGCCGTCCTCCAGGATGGCCCGGGTCATCACCTTCTCCGCCTCCATGTGGGTGAGTCCCTGGAGCTGGTCCAGGAGTCGGTCCAGCTCGGTGCGGGACAGCTCCACACTTACGTGCTGTCTGCGATTCACATCCCGGACGATCCGGCGCAGGAGCTCCCGGAGCTCGTCTCTCGAGGGCCCTGGGAGGGGCACGGCCGACCCACGGGTTCGGAGTCCGGGAGGCAGCTCCAGGTGGGGCCCGGCGTGGAGGATGGCGCCGTGCAGCTCTTCCAGGCGGTCCAGCGCGTCGGCCATCTTGGCCTGAAACAGCTCCGAGCCCGGCATGGCTGCTTCCAGCCCCTCCATGAGATACAGGGCGGGCGTCTCCGTGGACCCGATGTGGCGAAGGGCCGCCTCGGCTTCCCGGGTCTGGTAGATCGAGCCCTCCTCGTCGAGGCGGATCAGTCCCCGGGACCGGGTCCATCGGAAGAGGGGCAGCTCCATCCGATCGGCCAGAAGAGAGATCAGCGTCCTGGCCCTGCGCCGGTCGTCGGTCTCCAGGAGGAGCAGAGGATGACGGGACCGGACCAGGAGCTCGGCGTCTCTCAGGGGGTTGGCCAATGACACGTAGCGGTCTCCGGGAGGTAGTCGTCAGCCCGCCCGGGGGAGCCGCGTCACGGCTTCCTCCACGGGCGGATCGAAGTGGACGTCGATCTGGGGGAAGGCGATCTCGATCCCATCGGCCTGGAGCGACCACCAGATGGCCTCGCGGAGCTCCGAGGCCAGCCGCGGACTCGTCCACGCATCCTGGGTCCAGATCGAGACCTGCCAGTCCACGGTGGAGTCGCCGAAGTCGGTCAGGAGGATCACCGGATCTCGTTCCGTGAGGCGGCCCTGGACCGAATTTCCGGCCTTGGTCAGGGATTTCCGGACGAGCCGCATGTCCGAGTCGTACGAGACGCCCACGGCGGCCCGGATCCGGAAGAAGGTGTCGTCGAGGGTGTAGTTCTTCACGGTGGACTGCACGAGGCTGGCGTTGGGGATGATGATCTCCTCCTCATCCCGGGTCCTCCCTATGGTGGTGCGGATCCCCATCTTGAGGATCCGGACCACCCGCCCTTCCACCTCCACGATGTCCCCGGGCTTGATGGCCCGCTCCACCAGCAGGATGAGTCCGGACACGAAGTTCTGGGCGATGTTCTGCATCGCAAAACCGATACCCACCGCGAAGATGGCACCGGCGGCGAAGAGGGCGCTCAGGCTGATCCCGATGGTCTCCAGTGCGATCCCCAGCCCGATGGCCATGATGGCGTAGTGGAGAAGGCGCTTCGTGATGGCCGTGGTGCCCATGTCCTCGACACCACGTGAGCGAAAGGCCTGCTCCACCGCACGCTGCAGGAAGGACGAGACCGCCCATGTGATGATGACGAGCAGTCCCACCGTGAGGATCAACATGAGGTTGATCCCGGTGCCGCTCAGCTCGAAGATCTCATACGAGATGATCCGCTGCACGAGCTCGGCCATGCCGGTCAGACCCAGGTCGTCTCCAAGACCGCTCAGACCCGAGCCCTCTTCCTGGGCCGCCTGGACGGCCGCGCGGAATCCGCCGACCTCGAGGAGCCGGGAGGGGGAGGCGAGGTGGAGAAGATCGGTGAACATGTGGGGCGCCTCCCGTCAGGGGGGATGAAAGGGATCACTCCAGCTCTTGAACAGCCTTCTGATGGACCACGTCCTCGGATTCGATGCGGTCGAAGAGGGAGCTGATCCGGCCCAGCGCTTCGTCGAGCTCCGGGGCCGGATTCCCGAAGCCGATGCGAAGGAAGCCGTCCATCCCGAATTGATCACCGGGCACGATGAGGACGCTCTCCTCCACCCGGAGGCGTTCGGCCACCTCCGACGATCCCACTGAGCCTCGGTAGCGCAGGAAGGCGATGGCGCCGGCCTCGGGCGGATGATAGCTGAACCGGTCCCCCTGTCCCTGAACCCACTGCGCCAACCGCTCCCGGTTCGCCGAGATGATCCGGCGGGTCCTTTCCAGGATACGGGCCCGGACCGTGGGTTCCAGGGCCAGGGTGGCGAGTCGATCCGAGAGGGTCGCGGGGGTGATCGTGGTATAGTCGGTCCGAGCCCAGAGATCGGCGGCCACCTCGGGCGAGGCAACGGCCCATCCGATCCGGAGCCCCGGAAGCCCGTAGGCCTTGGAGAGGGACTGGGTGACCACCACCCTGGGGTACTGGCCGTGGAAGGAGGGGGTGGTGCGGCCATCCACCTCGGCGCCGGAGTAGACTTCGTCGGCCACGATCCACGCGCCATGTCGAGCGGCGTGTTCGACGATGGCCGACCTCCGTTCCTCGTCCAACCGGACGCCGGTGGGGTTGGAGGGATTCGTCACCAGGAGCACCCGGGCCCCTTCCGCGAAGGCCCGCCCCACTTCGTCGGGGTCGGGCTGCCAACCCTCGGACTCCCGGAGCCGAACGGGATGGAGATCCCCTCCCAGATTCCGGACCAGACCGGGGATCTGCATGTAGGTGGGAAGGATGGCGGCCCAGTCCTGGCCCTCGTCCAGCATCCTCCAGAGCGCGGCGAAGTTGGCCTCGGCCCCTCCCACGGTCACCAGGATCCCGGATTCGTCAGCGTCGTCATAGAGGGCGGCGATCCGGCTGCGGAGTTCGTCGGACCCGTTCGACTGGCCGTACCCGTGGCGGATCTCCAGGAGTTCGTCGGCCAGCGCCGTCCCCTCGTCTCCGCCCATTTCCAGGAGTTCCCGGGTGGAGAGGGGGTGGACGCCGGACTCGGAGAGGTTGAACTCCACCCGATGCTCCCAGGTGGACTGCCATCTCTCCATTTCGAAGGGAACGAAGCTGCTCATCTGGGATTCTCGAGAGTGTGAGGTGGAACGGTGTCCTCGCGCCGCGCCCGGCCCGGAGGCCGGGGTCCGCCGCTGGGCCTCCCGTTCGGGAGATGGACGCGAAGGCCGCGGGGGAGGGGTGGACCGGACGAGATCGTACGCCCCACCCTGCGGCGGGGGCAAGGTCTGTGGGTCCGGGCGACACCGATCCGGCCGTACTGCGTGAACTCGGCATTTGCTATACTCACATCGACCCGCCGCTGAATCCGGCGCCCTTCCACATCCGCTCACACCGACTCCGACTCGAGGACGTTCCATGACCGAGATCCACCTTCCCGATGACCTGGTCCATTCCAACGGAGGTGGACGAATCGTCCTCGTGGTCCTGGACGGGGTGGGAGGGCTTCCCCATCCCGAGCACGGACGCACGGAGCTGGAGGCGGCTCGGACCCCCAACCTCGACGCACTGGCGGCATCGAGCTCGCTGGGGCGCCTGATTCCGGTGGCTCCGGGCGTCACGCCGGGAAGCGGGCCCGGGCATCTGGCCCTCTTCGGGTACGATCCCCTGCGCACCGTCATCGGTCGAGGGGCGCTCAGCGCCCTGGGCGTGGGCTTTCCCCTGGAGCCGGGCGACCTGGCGGTTCGCCTCAACCTGGCCACCCTGGACGACCAGGGGCGGGTGGTGGACCGGCGGGCCGGAAGGCCGTCCGATGAGGAGGCTCGGGCCGCGGTGGACGCGCTCCGGAGTGGGTTCGAGGCGTGGGAGGGCGCGGGCGACACCGAGATCTTCGTGCTGCACGAGAAGGAGCATCGGGCGGTGCTCATTCTCCGGGGCTCGGGGCTGGACGATCGGCTTCGGGACACGGACCCTCAGATGACCGGGGTGCCCCCGCATCCTCCCGAGGCCCTCCACCCCGACGCCGGGTCGGCCTCCGACCTCATGTTGGCCCTCCTGGACCACGCCCGGACGGTCCTGTCGGAGAGGCAGACCATCACCGGGGTGCTGGCTCGAGGGTACGCCCTCCACCGGAAGCTTCCCTCCATGGGAGATCGCTTCGGGCTTCGGGGAGCGGCCGTGGCCCGCTATCCCATGTACAGGGGGGTGGCGCGCCTGGTGGGAATGGAGATCCCGGGCGAGCCCGGATCCGACGACGAGGCGCTGGGGCTCCTGGAGGCCAGCTTCCCGGACCACGACTTCCTCTTCATCCACTTCAAGGAGCCCGACGCCCGGGGAGAGGACGGGGACTTCGACGCGAAGGTGGCGGCCATCGAGGAGGCGGACCGGGCCATGGCCCGGGTGGCGGCCCTGGAGCCCGAGGTGCTCATGGTCACCGGCGACCACTCCACACCGGCGGCCATGGCGATCCATTCGTGGCATCCGGTGCCCCTCCTGCTGCACTCCCGGTGGGCCCGACCCTCGGCGGACCGCTTCGGCGAGTCCGCCTGCCGCACCGGCGACCTGGGGCAGCTCGAGGCGCGCCACCTCATGTCGCTGGCGCTGGCGCACGCGGGGCGTCTGGACAAGTTCGGAGCGTAGGTCGAGGGATTCTCGGACCACCACGCGCCTCCACGCACAACAGGAAGGAGACGGCATGCTGGAACCAGACGAACAGACCCGGCCGGGGGCTCCGGCCGACGCGGTGGAAGCAGTCCTCCAGCGGACGCTGGAGATGGCTCGGGACGGCGAGTGGGAGGAGGCCGCCGAGCGACTTCGGGAAGCCCTGGAGGATCATCCCGACAGCCCCTACATCCTCTGCTGGCTGGGCGTCGCCGAGGTGGAGCTGGGGCTCGACGGCATCGCCTACGAGCGCTTCAAGCGAGCCCTGGCCCAGGAGCCCGAGGACCCGGTGCTCCTCTCGACCACCGGGAACGCCCTTGCCCGCTTCGACGATCCCGAGGCCGAGGCGGCCCTCCGGACGGCGGCCATGGTGGCGCCGGAGCTTCCCCAGGCCCGCTGGATGTTCGGGGCCTACCTGGTGCGCGAGGGGATGCTGGAGAAGGGGCTCGAGGAGCTGGACGCCGCCGTGCGCCTGTCTCCGGACGATCCGGTGATCCATTTGGAGCGCGGGGTTGCCCGGGCGTTGGGGGGAGATCTGGAAGCGGCGACCCACGCCTTCGGACAGGCTTCCGAGCTGGCCCCCGACGACGGCTGGCCTCTCATCCTCCTGGGGCTCACCTGGTTCGAGCTGGATGAGCTGGATGAGGCCGTCCGGGCGCTGGACGAGGGGGCGAGGCTGCGACCTGACGACCTGGAGGCCCAGGTGATCACGGCCCTGGTCCTGACCGCGGTGGGATCAGAGGATCGGGCGCTGGAGATGCTGGAGCGGGCGCGGTTGCGGGCCGAGGGGGTCGATGAGGCCCTGGTCCTCGAGGTCGAGGAGCGGATGAACGCCGGCGTCGACGCCGCCCTGGCCTTCCTCCGGGCCGGACTGGTCCCGTCCTCGTTCCGGGAGCGGTTGATCCAGCGCCCCTGACCGGGGCCGTTACCGGCCGGTCTGGAGGAACCCAGGCCCTCTCCCGGGGTCGGCAGTCTGTGAAGTCGCTCACCGGTTCCCAGCCTGGACCCGGGGACGGCCGCGGCGACGGTCGGGTTCTGGCGGATCCAGGTCCCGGCCTCCTTTTTTCCCATCCCACGGGGCCTCAAGTGCTCGCCTTCGACGTCCACCGCACCGTCCTCGACAACGGCCTTACCGTCATCATCGCTCCCGACCGGGCCGTCCCGGTCGTGGCCGTCAATCTCTGGTACGGGGTGGGATCCCGGAACGAACGGGAAGGCCGCACCGGCTTCGCCCACCTCTTCGAGCACATGATGTTCCAGGGTTCGGCCCATGTGCCCAAGAACCGTCACTTCGAGCTGGTGGAGCGGGCGGGCGGCTCCCTGAACGCCACGACCTGGTTCGACCGGACCAACTACTTCGAGACCCTCCCCTCGAATCAACTGGACCTGGCGCTCTGGCTCGAGTCCGACCGGATGGGGTGGCTGCTCCCCGCCATGACCGAGGAGAAGCTGGAGAACCAGCGGGACGTGGTCCGCAACGAACGGCGGCAGCGCTACGACAACCAGCCCTACGGCGACTGGGACGAGCGCCTCCAGCGCATGATCTACCCCTCGGACCACCCCTACCAGCACACGGTCATCGGTTCCATGGAGGACCTGGCCGAGGCCTCCCTGGACGATGCGGCCGAGTTCTTCGAGACCTACTACGCGCCGAACAACGCGGTCCTCACCCTGGCCGGAGACGTGGACCCCGTCGAGGGGCTGGCCCGGGTGGAGGAGTACTTCGCCGAGATCCCCCGGGGCGCCGAGATCCCGCCCATCCCGGGTCGGATCGAACCCGGGGCCCTCATCGGGGAGACGGTCCGGGAGACGGTCCGGGGTGCCGTGCCCCTCCCCAGGGTCTACGTGGCCTCCCGGATCCCCCCCTTCAGCGACGACTCCTTCTACGCGGCCGACCTGGCCACCTCCATCCTCTCCGACGGCCGGGCGTCCCGCCTGTATCGTCGTCTGGTCAGGGAGCAGGGCCTAGCCAAGGACGTGGTCTCGTACGCCTTCCCCCTCATGACGGGGCGGAGCTTCATGGTCTCGTGGATCACCGGATACCCGGACTCGGACCCCGAAGCGCTGGAGGCGGGCCTCCTCGGGGAGCTGGAGGCCCTGGAGGAGGTGGCGGACCACGAGGTGGACCGAGCGGTCTCCCAGGCCGAGATTCGCCTCCTCCGACAGGTCGAGCAGCTCGCGACCCGGGCGGATCTGTTCTCCATGTACGAGCAGCTTTTCGGCGACGCGAGCCGCCTCAATTCGGAGCTGGACCGCCTCCGGGGGGTGACCCCCGACGACCTGCGCCGCTTCGCCTCCACGACTCTCGGGCCCGACAACCGGGCCGTCCTGACCTACCTCCCCGACGAGGTGCAGTCATGAACCCCACCGCCCAGCCGCAGCGCCGTCATCCGGCTCCCCCCGAGCCCGGCCCCCTCCGGCCCTTCCACCTCCCCGACCTCGAGACCGACGCGCTCTCCAGCGGTCTGCGGATCCGCTCCATGGCACGTCGGGAGATTCCCCTGGTGAGTGGATGCCTGGTTCTGGACGCCGGTGAGGCCACCGTCGCCGACGAGTCGGCGGGTCTGGCGGTCCTCACCGGAGACAGTCTCACGGGAGGCACGGAACGCCGGTCTGCGGTGGAGCTGGCCGAGGCGCTGGAGGGGCTCGGGGTGAATCTCCGGGTGTCCACAGGATGGGACGCCACGACGGTGAGCTTCACGGCCCTGGCCGACCGACTGGACAGCGCCCTGGAGCTTCTCTCGGAGATCATCCGCACCCCCACCTTCCCCGACGACGAGGTGGAGCGGGTTCGGCGACAGCGACTCGCCGCCATCCAACAGCGCCGGATGGACCCGGGTCAGTTGGCCACCGACGAACTGGACCGGGTCCTCTTCCCCCAGGGGCACCCCTATCGGCGCCCCCTTTCGGGAGAGCTGGAGAGTGTGGCCACCCTGGACCGGGC
>SKKH01000053.1 GCA_007121555.1 Gemmatimonadota bacterium
TCGCAACGACCAGGAGCGGGGCTTGGGTCACGGCGACAGGGAGTTCGGGCTGGGTCACGGCGACCGGGAGCTCGGGCTGGGCCGCGGCGACCTGAAGCTGCCCCGCCGAAGCTTCCCCCTCGACGACCCCGAACGGCTCCGCAAGGAACTCGCGGGAGTCGACGCCGTCCTCCATGCCGCCGGCCCCTTCATCCATACCGGACGTCCCATGATGGAGGCCTGCATCGACGTGGGGGCCCACTATCTGGACATCACCGGCGAGGTCCCGGTGTTCGATTCCGCCTTCGAACTGGCCGAGCGGGCCCGGGAGGCCGGCGTGGTCCTCATGCCCGGAGTGGGCATGGACGTGATCCCCACCGACGGTGCGGCCGCCATGTTGGCTCGAGCCCTCCCCTCGGCCACCCGACTCGAGCTGGCCCTCCACTCGCCCGGGCGACCCAGCGGCGGAACCCTCCAGACCATTCTCGAAGGGCTGCCGAGAGGTCTCCTGGTCCGCCGGGACGGACGGCTGGTCCAGGCCCGGCCCGGCGCGCCGGAGTTCAGACGCTGGATCGATCTGGGTCCGGAGCTGACCGACGGTCCGATGGCCGGAAAGATGGGAGGCCGGCGCTCGGTGGCCCCGTATACCTGGGGAGACCTGTCCACCGCATACCGGACCACGGGCATCCACGACATCACCTGCTACAGCTCGACGCCACGAACACAGGTGCGACTCCTTCCCTTCGTGCTCCCCGTGCTCAAGACCCTCCTGTCGATCGGTCCGGTCCGCCGCTTCGCCCGACGACGAGTGGCCCGAGGTCCTGCAGGGCCCTCTGAGCAAGCACGCAGGGAGGGCCGCACCCGGGTCTGGGGACACGCCGAGGACGATCAGGGACGGGAGGCGGACACCATCCTCGAGTTTCCCGAATCCTACCGATTCACGGCGCTGGCCGGAGTCCGAGCGATGGAAGCGGTCCTGGCACTGCCGGAGGAGGAGGTGGGGACGCTGACCCCAGCGGGCACCTTCGGTGTCGACTGGGTATTGCAACTTCCAGAGGTCGAGATGATCCGCTCTCCAGACCCTCCGGAATCGTGACCATGCGCGCAGTCCTTATCTGGACCCTCTGGCTGCTCCTGTGGTCGGGATCGCCTCTCGTCTTGGAAGCCGGGATGATTCCGGGCACGGATCCCTTGGCCCATTCCCCGACGAATTCCCAGGTCCAGGCCGTGCCTCGCGCTGGACATGACTCCGAGTTTCTCACGCGGGACAGCTGCCGGTTCACATCTCCCTCACAGGTCATCACCGACGAGGACAGTACCTTCCTCCAGTTCTGGATCGAGGAGGATCGCCCCGTATTCGCCCATCCTATGCTTCCCCGATCTGCTTCGCTGGACTTGTTCCGGCAGGCCATCTCCCAGCAGTTCGACACCGACGCCCGGGCCATTCTCCAGACCCAACTCGAGCAGGTGGAGGGTCCGGACCGAATGAATGTCGAGCTGGTTCTGGCGGGGGAGGCGGGGGTCCTCCGGCCGAGGAGTTGCCTGGAGGCCCTGCTCCTGGCGGCACAGACCGACCGTGCCGAGATGCAAGGGAGCTCCATGTTCGACGAGCCCACCGAGTTCTTCAGCTACGTCCTCGAGCGGGACGGGGAACTCAAGATCTACCATTACACGGTGGACCAGCCCGGAATCGGGAGGGTCGACCCGATCCACGACGCGGTCCGAGCGGACCTGGCGGAGGGATGGAGGGTCGTGAAGAACATCCACAACCACAACTTCTTTCCCCACTCCACGCAGCCGCTGGGAGGGGTGGCGCCGAGTGCCACGGACGTCCAGGCCTTTCGCGGCGCGGTGGAGAGCCTCGCGCTACCGCGAGCCTCGATCACGAACGGCTTCCACTCTCTCGACATGACCGCCGACGACTTTCGGATCCTGGCCGTCTGGGATCCCTGAGCGGTCCACCCCCTTCAGTCATCCTCCCGGGCAGCCGCCAGCGAGATCTCGATTTCCTCTGCCGAGATGGTCGGCTCACCCGGCGCGACATGGTCGAGCCGACCCTCCTCCATCCACTCCTCGAGCCGATTCACCTCATCGAAGAGGTGCTCGAAGGACTCGACGATGAAGAGGAGCGGCTGGTAGCGATCGATGCGGAACCCCTGATTCACCACCCACTCCAGCTGGAAGGGGTAGCGCTGCACGGCCTCGCTCTCGACCGAGTGCTGGATCTCACCATGGGAGCTGAGAAGGCCTGAGCCGTAGACCCGCAGGTCGTCCTCCGTCCCCGAATCCTGATCGCGCATCAGGCCGAACTCGATGGTGAACCAGAAGAAGCGAGCCATGGCCCTCATGTTGCTCGCCACCCGTTCACGCAGCTCGTCCGAGTCCTCCAGATCGACCAGGCGCTCCACCGCTCCACTGGCCACCTTCCCGAAGCGCACCAGGGTCTCGGCGAAGGCCGGGTCGGTGTGCATGGGCACATGGCCCCCGATGTCATGGAAGATGTCGGGCTCAGGAAGGTAGTCCGGCGTCGCCACGTCCCGGATCGTGATCGTGGTGGGGAACTCCCGCCGTCCCAGACAGTCGAAGAAAAGATACGCCGGCACGTACCCGCTCACCGGCTTGGCTTTGAAGCCCGTGAGGGGGGCCAGGAACTGGTTCACCTCCGACAGCCGAGGAACCCTCTCACCATTCAGACCCAGGGAGTCCAATCCCTCCAGAAACCGATGGTTGGCGTACTTCTCCCACCGTTCGCCCATCCTGGCGTAGAGGTTTCGCCAGCTCTGGTGGTTCTCTTCCGAGTACTGGTCGTAGGGCTGCGTGATGAAGAGGTCCCCCCGACTCCGGGCGTTCTCGATGAAGGGAGCCTTGGTGGTGGTGAGTCCGGGGGCCTGCTCTGTTCCTGCTTCCATCGGGTCGGCTCTCCTGGCTGGAACGGGTACGCACTGAAGATCATGGCCGCGCCCGGCCGGGTCCACGCCCCGCATCCCAGGTCCGAGTTCCGGGCCGGGACGAAGGGATGAAGCGTGTGTCCGCGTTGGCTCGTGAACCCCGACCCCGCCGGATTGGGTCCGAAGCAGGCTGGCTCGAGGCTCGATGAATTCGTTCGTGCAAAGGTCGGCTCAACAGAAAAGACGCCGGCGATCCACGACGGAGTACGACCGGCAGGGGTGGCGGAAGTGGTGGAGTGCCGAGCTGGAGCACCCGTGTGCCCAGGGCCTCCGGTCGGGCGAAGCGGTGTACCGTTCCGTTGGAAATACTCCCGATGTCCACCTTCTGTCCAGCCACCTTCCTCCACCGGGAGGGGCTCCGGTCCCGCTGGCGGTTGCCCACCCAAGGGACCGTCATGTATTCTGGACGCTTAACGGTGTCCTTACAGAAAGGACATCGATGGGCAATCCCGTCGGGTCCAAGCGGACACCCGACCTCAGAGCACCTGGATTCAGAGAGGCACTGCACATGGGCGATGACCACGGAACCTGCTCCCTCCCTCCCTCCCGGACCGGGGTCGATCGGAGTCCGGATCGCGCCATGGCGCCCATCAGGGGATTCGCATGGATCCTGGTCTTCGTTCTGGGAGCAGGCGCGCTCCTGGCCCCGTCCCTCGCCGCCCAGGAGATCCAGTCGCCCGAGGAATTCTTCGGTCACACCATGGGGGCCGACCGGGAGTTGGCCCACTGGGACGAACTGGTGGAGTACTACCGGCACCTGGACCGGGAGAGCGACCGCCTCCAGGTCATGGAGCTCGGGCCCTCGACCCTGGGCAATCCCTTCGTGGCGCTTTTCATCTCGTCTCCTGAGAACATGGCCCGGCTGGACGAGATCCAGGAAATGAACCGGGTGCTGGGCGACCCCAGGGGCCACTCCGACGCGGAGATCGAGCGCGCCGTCCAGAACGGAGTCGCCGTGTTCACGCAGACCTTCGGCCTCCACTCCAACGAAGTCGCCGCGACTCAGACCGCCGCCGAACTGGCATGGGACATGGTCACCCGGGACGACGAGGACATGCAGGAGATCCTGGACAACACCCTCTCCATCCTCTTCCCTTCGCTGAACCCCGACGGTACGGGCCTGATCACAGACTGGTACCGGGAGACGGTGGGCACGGAGTACGAAGGCTCGGCCATGCCCTGGCTCTACCACCCTTACATCGGGCACAACAACAATCGCGACGCCTTCATGCAGAACACCATCGAGTCGGTCTACGCGGCCCGGCTCATCTTCCGGGACTGGCTTCCCCAGGCCTTCATCGATCACCACGAGATGGGGGGGACCAGCGCCCGCTTCTACATCCCGCCCTATGCCGAGCCCATCCGCCCCGACGGGGATCCCCTGGTCTGGTGGGAGATGCAGTGGTATGGGGGTCACATCGGGACCCGGGCCGACGAGGCCGGCATCCAGGGGGTCACCAACTTCTCCATGTACTCGGGATGGGGCCACTTCGGCTTCCACTGGATCACCCCCTTCCACAACATCGCGGGCATGCTCACCGAGTCGGCCCGCACCGGGCGCCTGGCCACCCCGGTCTACATGGACGGCGACCAGCTTCAGGGGAATCGGCGAGCGCTGGAGGAATACGAGCCCCAGGTGAACTTCCCGAACCCCTGGCCCGGGGGCTGGTGGCGCGTGAGCGATATCGTGCGCCAGCAGAAGCTGTCGGCCATCGCCGCCCTGGAGGTGGCCGCCCGGAACCGGGAACAGGTGCTCCGAAACGCCCATGTGAAGGCGATGCGCCAGACCGAGCGAGGGGAGCGGGCCGAGCCGGTGACCTACGGACCCGAAGGACCCGTGGCCGGCTTCGTGATCCCGGCCGATCAGCACGACGCCCTCACGGCCCGAAAGCTGATCCACCGGCTCCTCCTCCAGGGGATCGAGGTGCACCAGGCCTCCCAGTCCTTCGAACACGAGGGCCGGGTCTACGACGCCGGAAGCTGGTATGTGACCATGGCCCAGCCGAAGCGAGGGGTGATCCGCTGGCTCCTGGCCTCCAACATCTATCCCGACAACCGATTCACCCGGAACCGGGACGGGAGCCCCATCAGTCCCTACGACCTCTCGACCCATACCATGGCCGAGTTCATGGGCGTACGGGTGGACCGGGTCCGGTCCCATGTGGAGACGGCCTTCAGCCCGGTGCAGTGGGAGCTGGAAGATGTCCGGGGCATGCCGGTGGAGCCGGGAGAGGTGGCCCAGGGCGCGCACGGGTATCGCGTGGACGGAAGACTGAACCATGCCTTCCGGGCGGTGAACCACCTCTTCGATGAGGGCGTGGCCGTGCAGCGGGTCGATGCCCCCGGGGACACGGACCTCCAGACCGGTGACTTCCTGGTGGCCGCCGACGCCCCCGAGGAGCTCCTCGGCCAGGCCGCCCGGGAGACCGGGGTCGCGTTCGGCGCCCTCGACGTAGACGTGGCTGCCGACGCCGGCGCCTCGGTCCGCGACGTGAACCGGCTCCGGGTGGGCATGTACCACCGATACTACACCGGGAACATGGACGAGGGATGGACCCGGATGATGCTCGAGGACTTCGGCTTCCCCTACGACAGCATCCTCGATCCGGGGATGACGACCTCGAACCTCCAGGGGAACTACGATGTAGTGATCCTCCCCAACGACGGACTCCAGACCATGCTCGGACGAGACGAGTCCCCCTACGGACTCGGTGACAACATCCCACCCGAGTACCGGAGCGGATTCGGCCAGGAGGGCGTCGAGGCGTTGGACGCGTTCGTGCGGGGCGGGGGGACGCTGGTCACCTTCTCCGCGGCGGGCGACCTTCCCATCGAGGAGCTGAACGTACCTGTGAGGAACGTGCTCGACGACCTCTCCACCATGGAGTTCTGGGCGCCGGGACCGACGCTGCGCACGCGCGTGAACACCAGCCATCCGGTGGCCTACGGGATGCCCGAGGAGGCCATCGTACTGCATGGCACCCAGGGGGGAGCGAGCCAGGTCTACGAAGTCCCTGTTCACGATCACAATGAGCGGGTGGAGCCGGTAGTGACCTTCATCGAGAGGGACATCCTGCAGAGCGGCTGGCTCGTTGGCGAGGAACACATTGCCGGAAAGGCCGGCCTTCTCGTGGCGGAACATGGCCAGGGGAAGGTCGTGATGGTGGGGTTCCGACCCCAGCACCGGGGGCAGACCCATGGAACCCTCAAGTTCCTTTTCAACAGCCTCGTGAGCTGGCCCTGAACAGCCCAGAGGAATTCCTCACTCCGCGAGGCCCTCCGGGTGGAGCACGCTGGGGCCCGGCGGGTACGCATTGCGAGTCAGTGGTCCGCGCCCCCGGCCGGACCCGAAAGACGATCATCCACCTTGGCAGCCCTCAGTGTCTCCTGAACCCTCCCCTCGAGCCTTCCCGCTGACCCTCCGGCCGGACCAACGGCCTCAGGTCACGGATCTGCGGGCCCAGCTTGCGGACCGCTACGGCGAGGACCGGCTTGTGCCCTTCCGCCGGCTCCTCTGTGTCTCGTACCATACGACCGCCGGATTCATGGATCCGCCGCTACGCCGCCGGCTCAGCGCCGAGTCGTCTCGCCTGGACACCTTTCTGGAGGCTCTTGGCGAGATCTTCCCTCCCGACGCCGGCTACCATCACGACCGCCTCGAGCTGCGAACCGAGCTCTCGGAGGAGCAACGAAGCCGGGAGCCCCTCA
>SKKH01000099.1 GCA_007121555.1 Gemmatimonadota bacterium
GAGGCCTCATACGAGGCTCTTCTCGAGGCCGTAACTCAGGAGAAGCGTGGTTCGGGATTGCGAGTCCCGGTAGTGCACAGCCGAAGGGCTCGGGGGGCGTCTCCGGGGGTCGCTCGCCACTCGGAATCTTGACGTGCGGGGCTCGCTGAGCTGCGGTGCGCTCTGGCGGTGGGGTTGGGCCGCCTTGTCGGTCGCGCCCCGCAGAACACCCCCGGAGGCGCCCCCCGAGCCCTTCGGTGGGAGTTGGGTCTGAAAAATTATAAGGTTATCAGTATGAACGGCTCCGCGGCGCCGACTGGTGGGGGAGAAGTTATTGTGTAAACCATATAAACGGCAGCGGCGTGGAGTATCGTTTCCACTTCACGGTCGGATCATTCGGGTTTCGGTCGAACCGCTGGCCCTTCACCCGAAGGTTCGGATCTACGAGCAGTCCCTTGGGGGTTCGGGCGCCCTCATTCCCGGTCATGAGCACCGACGGATTGCCCCCCGGTGTCGGCACCTGGAACGACCGGCGAGCTTCTTAGCCGGCCGGATGTCGTAGGCAAGGGTCACCTTGCTCACCGACTGGGGGGCCACCTCCCCGAGCGCATCCGAGAGCAGCGGGTGAAGTCCGACGTGGACACGCCCGAGAATCGATTCGTCCTCCACTTCCTCAGGGAGTCCCAGGCCCTGGTACGAGGTGGCAGAGCCCCGCCATCTCTCCCTCACATCCACGGTCCTTCAGGGGCGCCGGGGGTACCGGGAGGTCTTTCGCCACTGGCTCGGGCTTCGGCAGGGGACGGTTCCCGGGACGGGCGGGAGTATAAGAGGCAGGATCTCGCGAAGATGCACGCGTACCGGGACGCCATCCTTCCGGCCAGGACCGCTTGGGTCCTCTATCCGGGAGAGGAACACCGGGTGTTCCCCGTGGATCCCGAGGACACGACGAAGGGCGGGGTAGGGGCGATCCCGTTGTTGCCCGGCGGAGGGGAAGACGACCTCAGGGAGGTCATCCAGAGGGTGTTGGGCTGGGAGCGGATCCCAGTTTAGGAGTTCTTTGTGATCCTGTATATTGTACCACATTTGTGGTACAATATACTATGGGTTTCTCCTACGTGAAGCGAGCACTCGTGACCGCCCTCGAGGCTGGCAATTTCCAGCACGAGGCCCGGGAGGTCTTCAGCGAGAAGAACCTCCTGGCCGTAGGCGACATCTCTGTGGAGGAGGTCATCGGTATCGTGAAGCGGACACGGGCCAGGACTATTCGGTTTCACCGCATCACTGGGATCCGGCCGTGGAGGTGCATGTGTTTCGGCCGACGGTCGAGGAGACTCGATGGTATGTGAAGGCCTACTTCCTGGAAGGGACCGGAGGAACTGTGGTCTTCCATCGGCATTCACCGATAGGACAACATGAAGATCATCGAGGAAGGGACGAGGGGTGTTGCTCTGGCTCCGGGCCGAGGGAAGGTCCCCGTGATATTCGAATATCGTGACCTGACCCTGGACTCCGGAGTTGTGGTCAGGGATGTCCTCGTTGGTGTGGCTGAGGACACGGGGGAGATCCTTACCGTTCCGGCCCAGTCCACGCCTCGGATCAAGCTGGCCAGGCTGGCGGTGAAGGATGAGACCTTCTCGGTCCGCATCCCCTTTGAGTTGAACGATGTCCTGTGGGGCGTATCTCACGAGCTCGGAGCGAATCCCACCAAGTTCAACTCGGCGTTGATCCGATTCTACCTGCATGAGGCCACCGGCAGCCGGGTCATGGCCCGGAGGCTGAAGAGGCTCTCGACTTCAGATTTGGCCGCGAAGCCCTCGAAGACCAAGCTCACGCTTCGGTCCGACTCGGATCTCTTACATCGAGTGAAGCAGGTTGAAGACAGAGAGGGGGTTTCTCGGAGTGACCTCGTGAGGGGAGCCGTGATCGCGGTGAAGGAAGACGTTTTCGACCGGCCGAGGAAGGGGCGGTTGGCTCAGCTGAGAGCCATCGCTGAGGCGATATAGGGCCCAGACCCGCCCCGGCGCTGTCATGGGCCCGTGCGCTACAACCTCATCCACTTCCCCATGCTGGGACGCGTCGTGAGGGTGGGGTGATCGGTGCCGTCTTCAGGGAAGGTTCGAGCGCCGTGCCAGGAGTTCGTGTCTCGTGACGGATGTGAGGATGGGGCCGAGCTACCGGGGGAGGGCAGACGGGGCGACGGAGCCCGGTCTTCTATATCTTGGAGGGTGCCGGGGCCCTGGCTGAGCCAGGTCCACTCCCCCTCTCGTCCCCACGCCCTTCACGGATTACAGGCATGCCTTCGGACCCCTCGACCACCGCCGCCAATAGCCCTTCGTCCTCTCCGTCCGGGGGGGCGCCGACCGGGCCCCCACCCCAGGGCGGCTCCCCGGAGGAGCCCACGGCCCGATGGTTCCGCGACGGTGTGGAGTACACCCTGTTGGGTACGGCGCACGTCTCCCGCCGAAGCGTCGAGACCGTGCGCGCCATGATCCGAGACGGCGACTTCGACGCGGTAGCAGTGGAGCTCTGCTCCACCCGGTACCGGACCCTCACCGACGACGAGGGATGGCAGGACCTCGATGTCTTCCAGGTCCTCCGGCAGGGCCGAGGGGGGATGATGATGGCGAGTCTAGCGCTGGGGGCCTACCAGCGCCGGATCGCCTCGCAGTTGGGGGTCGAGCCCGGTGCCGAGATGCGGGCGGCCATCGAGGAGGCGGGGGAGCGCGGCCTCCCGGTGCAACTGGTGGATCGGGAGCTCGGGACGACCCTCAGGCGAGCGATCCACAGGCTTCCCTGGTGGCAACGCTATGGGATCATCGCAGGGATCTTCCTCTCCCTCCTCTCGCGAGAAGAGGTCACCGAGGAGGAGATCGAGCGGCTCAAGGAGGGCGACGTTCTCCAGGAGACCTTCCGGGAGCTCTCCGACGACTCGCCCCGCCTCTACGAGGTCCTCATCGCGGAGCGAGATCGGTTCATGGCGGCCCGACTCCGCGCAGAGAACGCCGGAGCGGAAGGGCGCCGGGTCCTCGTGGTGATCGGGGCCGGCCACCTCGAGGGGCTCGGGGGGCACCTGGGAGAGGGGGACGCCGAGCCCGAGGCGGAGCTGGCGGAGCTCGACCGGACCCCCCCGCCCTCGAAGCTCTGGAAGGCGATCCCCTGGCTCTTCGTGGCGCTCGTGATCGCAGGGTTCGTCCTGGGGTTCCAGAGGAGCCCCGAGCTGGGGTGGGCCCTGGTGGCGACCTGGGTCCTGGCCAACGGCACCCTCTCGGCGCTGGGCGTGCTCCTGGCCCGAGGCCACCCGCTCACCGTTCTCACTGCCTTCCTGGCCGCTCCCCTCACTTCGCTGAACCCCACGGTGGGGGCCGGGATCGTGACCGGCATGATGGAGGCCTGGATTCGGAAGCCCACCATCAAGGACCTCCAGTCGCTCCGGGACGATGTGACCGAGCTCTCCGGCTGGTACGGGAACCGGGTGGCGCGGGTGTTTCTGGTCCTCCTCCTCTCGACTCTGGGCTCGGCGCTGGGGAGCTGGCTCGCAGGGGCCCGCATGGTGACGGAGCTCATCGGGAGCTGAGGGACGAACGCCCCCACTGCGGGAGTTGGACGGGAATGAGGCCACCGGCCGGGGCGATGCAGCGACGACGTAGACGCCACGACCTCCCACTTGAGGAGCAGAACGATGCATGAGTACGTGGACCGACGCCGATTCCTTCAGGTCATGGGCGGGGCGGGGCTTTCGCTGGGAGTCGGCCTCCCAGGGGGCCGCGCTCTGGGGCCCCTCGCACCGGCGCCTCTGAGTGGGTCGCAGCTCCCGCGGGGCGGGGCGCCCGATCCCTTCGAGCCCGATCCCCGTCTTCCCGACCCGGAGTTCTTCCGACGGGTCCGGCGTGAGTTCCTCTTTCCCGAGGAGATCGCCTACTGCAACACGGGGACGCTGGGGGCCTGTCCACGGGAGGTCGTCGAGACCCTCGTCGCGAGCCTCACCGAGATCGAGTCCGATCTCCCTGAGTGGCCGTACTTCGAGGCCGACGGGGAGCCCCTCACCGGTTATCAGCCCCTCCGTCCGCAGCGGGAACGGGCGGGTCGGATGATCCAGGCCCCGGCCGACGAGGTCGCCCTCACCCAGAACGCCACCATGGGGTTGAGCTTCCTCGCCGGGGGGCTGGAGCTCGAGCCCGGCGACGAGGTCCTGAGCACCGACCAGGAGCACAGCGGGGGGATCGGTGGCTGGCGCTTGCGGGCCCAGCGCGACGGGATCGTCCTGAGGGAGCTCCCCCTCGACGAAGCCACGGCGCACGGGCCCGAAGGGATCGTCCGGCTCTTCGCCGACGCGATCACGCCACGCACGCGGGTCCTCGCCTTCAGTCACATCACCTCGGGGCTCGGGACCCTCCTTCCTGCTCGTGAGCTCTGCGAGTTGGCCCGGGACCATGGGATCGTCTCTGTCGTGGACGGCGCCCAGGCCGTGGGCCAGATCCAGGTCGACGTGAAGGAGATGGGGTGCGACGCCTACGTCACGAGTCCCCACAAGTGGCTCCTGGCTCCCAAAGGGACCGGGATCCTCTACATCCGGGAGGAGCTGCAGCCCCGGGTCTGGAACACCCTCGCCAGCGGCGGCTTCGAGGATCGGGAGTCGGGGGCGTTCCGCTTCATGCGGTACGGCACGGGAAGCCTGGCCGTGATCCACGGGTTCGAGGCCGCCCTGGAGTTCATGGAGCGGATCGGGATCGACCGCGTGGAGCGCTGGGACCGGAACCTGACCCTCCGACTTCGCGAGGGCCTGGACTCGATCCCCGGGGCGTGGATCGCTTCTCCCCAGGACCCACGCCTGGGTGCGGCGATCACCACCTTCGGGGTCCGAGGGGTCGACGGCGTCGACCTCCAGAACGCCCTCTGGGAGCGCGGCATTCGGGTCCGGGCCCAGGCCGGGGAGCGCGTGCGGCTTTCGGCGCACCTGTACGTGGGCCCTCACGACATCGATCGCACCCTCGAGGTGGTGGAAGAGTTGGCCGCCTGAGCCTCGGCGGAGCGGATCCGCGACCTCCCGAGGATGTCCCGCAGGGTCGGGTACCATTGCATGAACGGTCCAGCGAAGGCCCCGCCGTTGTCGAGGCCGCGAGCCAGCGCCTGCGGGCCGTTTACCTGGACGACCACCATCGAGTGGTGCGGGGCAGCAGGGTTGCCCATGTAGATCACGTCCCCCACTGCGCCAGAGCGGTCCAGCAAGAAACCGTTGGCGGACGGCGGCAAGGTGGGAAGGCCGCCAAACCGCCGATGTCCTGCGCGAAATGGCGCGCTATGAGGGGTGGTGGATAGATTGAGGGCATGAATGAGGCGGTGCTGGACCTTCGGGAGAGAGTGGCGGACATCCTGCGCTCGCATGGGGTCGTCAAGGCGGGCGTATTCGGCTCGGTCGCACGAGGTGAGGAAGGACCAGAGAGCGATGTGGACTTCCTGGTCGAACTGGAGTCCGGCCGAACACTTCTGGACCTTTCGGGACTGCGATTGGACCTGATGGACCGTTTGAATCGAGAGGTGGACGTCGTCACCTACCGTGCGCTGCACCCGAAGCTTCGAGACCGGATCCTCAGGGAACAGATCCCTCTACTATGAACCGTTCCGCACGGGTCCTACTGGAGGACATCCTCGAGAGTATTGCCCGGATTGAGGAGTACGTGGATGGAGTGACGCAGGCTCAGTTCGAGAAGGACACGGAGAAGCAGGACGCCGTGATTCGGCGCTTGGAAATTATCGGACAAGCTGTGAAGGGCCTGCCACAGGATCTCCGTGATGGACATCCCGAGGTGCCATGGAGGCAGATCGCCTGCACCGTGACGGAGTGCCCCATGTGGAGGACCGCTAGGTGCACGCCTTCTTCGTCACGGTCCAGAAGTCCGAAACCACTCTTCGCCTTGCGTATTCCAAGCTGCTTTCAGGGGAGGACGCACGCAGGGTAGACTACGGGTCGAACGGCACGAGAGTAGATCGGATCCATGCCGCGAATTCGCTCTCGTTGAGCTGACCCTCCGCCACTCGCAGAATGATGTCGACGACCTGGGGCTCGGGGGCTTCGATCTCGTATCCGTTGAGGATCAGGAACATGCTGGCGGTGATGAATCCGATGCGCTTGTTCCCATCGATGAACGGGTGGTTCTGGATCAGCCCAACCCCATGTGAGGCCGCGAGGGCGGCCAGGTCAGAGTCCGGTTCGTACCTCCATCGATTTTGGGGTCGAGCGACGGCAGAGTCCAACAGACCGTCATCTCGAAGTTCGAGTTGACCGCCGTGAGTCCGGATCTGGTCGGCATGCGCTGCCTCGATTGCGGCACGTGGGACCCAGGACGGCTCATTGTCCGGGGACGTCACTTGGCGAGTTCGCGCAGGGCGTTGCGGTACTTTCTGGCGGTGCACTTGTACGCCGCCATGGCCTTCTGGAACTCTGGGTCGTAGGGCGTGAGTAGGACGCCTTCGTCCGTCTCGACAACGAATAGCTCGTCGCCTGCCTCGACATGGAGGCGCTCGGCGATGTCTTTCGGGGGCGTGGAGCGGACGGCCTCGGGAAGCGCGTCCCGTCCGGTCCTGAACGCCGCAGCGAACGCATATCCCC
>SKKH01000044.1 GCA_007121555.1 Gemmatimonadota bacterium
CCCGTCCAGACCCGATCCACAGTGGCGCCGGCCATGAGTTCGGCCTCCTTCATGGCCTTCCGGATGGAATCGGTCGTCTCCTCGATGTGGGTCACCACTTCCCGTCGAACCCCGGAGGTTCGGGCCTGTCCCACCCCCAGAATCCTGAGCTCGGGACGCCTCCGGCCTTCGCCCACGAGTTCGGCGATGAGCGCGGAGGTCTTGGTGGCCCCTACATCCAATCCGGCAATGAGACTCGACCGCATCATCGGCTTCCATTGGGAGTAGCGAAACGAATTACGACCTGATCCTCGTACCTCAGATCCACGACCTGGGGTGGGCCCTCAGCACTGCGCTCCAGGGCATCCTCAAGTACGCGCAGACCCTCCCGGAGGCGAGCTCCGGATACAGGAGGACGATACCGCATCGTGACCCTGGGATCTCCGAGGTGCATGAGTACGTCACCCCATGAATCCACCGCCAGTTCGGATGCCGTGGCGAGGAGGCCCGGATCCACCTCGGCCAGTCGGTCCACCTCGCGGGACAGGAGTCGGATCTGGGAGGGAGTCAGCTCCACGCCAGCGTCCCATGGCGCCCGAAAGGGCTCGAGGAGGGGAAGGTCGAGGCGATACCGGGTCGGATCGATGGGCAGGGCCCTCCCATCGCGGTCCACCGGAACCAGAATCGGGGTCCCGAGAAGGGCTACGGGCTCCCGCTCCGTGATTCGGACCCTCAAGGTACCGGGAAGGCCTCGTTCCACCCGAGCGTCTTCGACGAGGGCATGCCGGCGGACCCGGCTGGCCAGGACTTCCAGATCACTCCACACCGAGGTCGAGGGCGTCAGGGCGAGCATGGCTTCCACCTCCCCCGCCGTGAGGTATCTCTGACCCTCCACCTCCACCGTATCCACCCAGAAGAACTCCGAGTCGGCCAGAAGCTCGGGAGCCGTCGTGGCACCGAGAGCGATGACCATGGTTACCAGAACCAGCAGGAGGACCTTCATACCCTTACGCATGTGGCCCTCCCGTGTTCAGAATCTCCACGAGTCGCGGCCCCACCTCGGAGATCGACCCTGCGCCCATGAAAAGGCAGACATCGCCGGGAGCGAGCTCTCGAGAGAGGGCACGGTGCAGCGACTCGAGTGCCGTGTGAAGCTGCACCGAGGGAGCGCCGGCCTCCTCGGCGGAGCGGGCCACCAGCGCCCCATCCACCCCATCGATGGGCTTCTCCCGGGCGGGATAGATCTCCGTGACCCAGACCCGGTCGGCCAGAGCCAGGGCCTCGCCGAACTCACGGGCGAAATCCCTCGTCCGGCTGTAGAGATGGGGCTGGAACACCGCGACCAGACGGCGCGTGGGGAAGGAGGATCGGGCCGCCTCCAGCGCCGCCCTCAACTCGGTGGGATGGTGGGCGTAGTCGTCCACGATCCGGATCCCGCGAGGTTCGCCCAGGGTCTGGAACCGTCTCCGTACTCCGGAGAAGGCAGCGAGTCCCGTCCGGATGGCGTCCCAATCCACCTCCATGGATCGGGCCAGCGCCGCGGCTCCCAGGGCGTTCCTGGCATTATGGATCCCAGGGATTCCCACCTGGAGGTGACCTCGGTCAACGCCCACTTCCCATACCCGGAACCGGGAACCGTCCGCACGGCTTTCCAACGCCTCTCCACGAATCACACTGCCCGCTTGGAACCCGTAGCTGACCGGAGTCAGGCCTGTACCCTGAAGCATTGAGCCCGCGCCCGGATCGTCGGCACAGGCCACCACCGTACCCCCCGTGACCACCCCTCGGAGGAATTCGCGAAATCCCTCCCGGACGCCGTCGGCGCTCCCGTAGATGTCCAGGTGGTCGGCCTCCACGTTGGTGATCAGGGCGAACCGGGGTCGAAGCTGGAGGAAGGAACGATCGTATTCGTCCGCCTCCACGACGAAGAGCTCCCCGCCGCCCGGATGCAGGTGGCCACCCCATCCCGCGACCTCCCCCCCCACGAAGCCGGTGGGCTCCAGCCCCGCGGCCTCGAGCACATGGGTGACCATGGCCGTGGTGGTGGTCTTCCCGTGGGTTCCCGCCACTGCGACGACCTGCCCCCGATTCACCCATGCCCCCAGGGCCTCCGCTCGCTTGAGGACCGGAATCCCGGCCGCCCTCGCCGCCTGGATCTCGGGATGGTCGGACGGAACCGCGGACGAGACCACGAGACCTCCGACCCCCTCCAGGTGACCAGGGTCATGACCCCGATGGACCCGAGCTCCCATCCGCTCCAACGTCCGGATGGAGTCTCCGGGCTGAAGGTCACACCCGGTCACGCGAGACCCACCCCGCAGGAAGGCTTCGGCCAGAGCGCACATTCCTGCGCCTCCCACCCCCATGAAGTGGATGGGACGGGGGTCGTCCACGGCCCAGGGGAGGGACGGGGCGTTCACGACGCCTCCTCGGTCTGCGAGGGACCCATCTGAGTCGTCTCGGGGGTGGCGGTATCCGGGGCCGATGCCATCCCTCGGGGAGGAGGGGGAAGGAGGGCGGCGAGCTCCTCGGCTATCTCCCGGGCCGCATGGGGACGGCCTCGATCCCGGGCCCGGCGCGCCATCGCTTCTCTCGCCCGGGGATCCCGGGCCAGCGCCGTAACACGCTCCCAGAGCAATCCCCGATCCAGAGTGTCCTCCTCCACGACCTCGGCGGCTCCGGCTTCGACGAGTGCGTGGGCGTTCGCCCGCTGATGATCGGCCGCCGCAGTGGGCAGGGGGACCAGGAGGGATGGAAGACCCCAGGCCTGGAATTCCGAGGTCGCCATGGCGCCGGCCCGGCTGACCGCCAGATCCGCCAGACCCAGGGCGGAGCTCATCTCGTGGATGTACCCGACGGGTCGCACCCAGCCCGGCGATCCCAGCTCCGCCAGGGACGCCCGGATGTTCTGCACGTGACTCGGTCCCGTGGACCAGAGCAGCTGGAATCCGGGGTCGGAGGGGTTCGCACGAGACTGGGCTTCGATCCCCCTCAGGACCGCATCGTTGAGGGCCAGGGATCCCTGGCTTCCTCCCACCACCAGGATCACCGGTCGACCTGGATCCATGTCGAAGTGGCGCGCGGCCTCCTTCCGCTCCACCGCGCTCGGCGTCTGTACGGGATTCCCCGACACCCGAGCGCGGGACCGGGCTCTGCGAGGGAGGTGGGCCCTGGCCTCCGGAAATGCCAGGTGAATCTGCCGACAGAATCTGGAGAGCACACGGGTCGTGAGCCCGGGCACCGAGTTCTGCTCCTGGAGCACCAGCTTCACCCCCGTGAGGATCGCCATGATCCCAGCCGGTCCTCCGGCGTAGCCTCCCGTCACGACGACGAGCTCCGGGCGTCGCTCCCGAAAGAGTCCGCCGAGGAGGACCAGGGAACGGGCCAGGCCCCGGAGCACCGCGAGATTCGTCGCCAGTTGGGCCAGGACGCCCCCCCTCCGGAATCCCTCCACGGGAAGGAGGTGGTGGTCCACGCCTCGCCGAGGAAGAACCCGGGCCTCGATCCCGCGGCGCGCTCCGACGAAAACGGCCTGCACATCGGGGCGAAGCGCCTCCAACGCGCCCGCAACCGCCAGCGCCGGGTAGAGGTGCCCCCCGGTCCCTCCTCCCGAGAAGATCACAGTGGGTCCGCCGGAACGCTTCGTCATGCGCCGACTCCCATGGCGGACCGGATCCGCGACCCGGTCCCGGACCCCGCTCGCGCAAGGTCCACGGACCCCCGGGCCACGGCCAACAGGATTCCCACGCCGATGAGGATGACGAGGAGGTTGGAACGACCGTACGAGACCAGGGGAAGCGGGAGCCCCGTGGGCGGGAGCAGCCCCAACCCCACCCCCATGTGGAGCACGGCATGGAGGGCGATGAGGTTGGTGATCCCGATGGCCAGGAGCTGACCGAAGAGGTCCGGCGCACTGCGAGCGATCCGGAACCCCACCACCACGATGAGGAGGAAGGCCACGATCAGGAACCCCGCTCCGAGTAGTCCCCACTCCTCACCGATCATGGAGAAGATGAAGTCGTTGTGGGGCTCGGGAAGGAACCCGAACTTCTGCCGACCCTCACCGAATCCCACACCCAGGGCTCCCCCGGACCCCAGCGCCACCAGCGACTGATGCGCCTGATACCCTGCCGCCGCGGCGTGGCCGGCCACATCCTGGAAGGCCAGCATTCGGTCCTGCCGGAAGCCTGTGCCGAGCTGGGCCAGGGCCAGGGGAGCCAGAAGAATGGAGAGAAACACGAAGTGACCGATCCGGGCCCCGGCCGCGAACACGACCAGGGCGCCAAGCATGCCGATGACGAAGGCGGTGGAAAGGTCGGGCTGAAGGAGGACCGGGATCAGGATCAAGCCCCAGATGAGGAGGAAGGGCAGGAGCCCGCGAGAGAGGCTACGGAAGGCGTCCTGCTTCTTCACCGCGATGTGCGCGGTCCAGATGATCACCGCCAGTTTCGCGAACTCGGAGGGCTGAATGGTCACGCCCATGTCCAGCCACCGACGGGCCCCGTTGATCTCCGGCGCCAGCTCCCCGGTCCAGGGAAGGATCATGAAGACCAGGACGAGCCAGCTCCCGGCCACCAGAGGCCACGCAAGCGCCCGCCACCAGCCATAAGGCACGCGGGAGGCCGCCACCATGAGGATGAGCCCCCCAGCCGCTCCGGCGGTCTGTCGGAGCACGTAGTACGTGTCGGGAAGCCCCTGGCGCTGGGCCAGGAACGCCGAGGCGGAGTAGAGATTCACCAATCCGAAGCAGAGGATCAGGAGGGTGGCTCCCACGAGGACGGCCGGCTCCCATCCCGAAGGAAGCCCACTCTCCGCCGGCGGCGGGGATCCGGTGGGGGCCACATCGACCCGGGGCGGACTCACGATCTCTCCTTCGAGCTGGAATCCTGGGAGCGGGCCCGGGCACGACCGTGAGCGAGTTCCGCGAAGCGCTCCCCTCGGGCCCGATAGTCCCGAAACTCGTCGAAGGAGGAGCAGGCGGGGGAAAGGAGGAGGACGTCCCCGCTCTGGGCCCGATCTGCCGCCACCGACACCGCCCGCTCGAACCCGCCGTCGACCCGCAGAAGGGTGAACGGGAAGGTTCCCTCGGCCTTCAACTCGCCTTCTAGGCGAACCGCGGCCTCCCCATACAGGACCACCACCCGGGCCCGGTTCGCCAGCGGCGCGACCATGGAGCCGAAGGTCTCGCCCTTGTCCTTTCCGCCGAGGAGCACGACTCCGGGGCGCTTCAGACTCTCCACGGCGCTTCGGGCCGCTTCCACGTTGGTGGCCTTGGAGTCGTTGACCCAGAGCACGCCGTCCAACTCCAGCACCGGCTCCATCCGGTGGGGGAGAGGCTTGAAGCTGGCCAGCCCCTTCCCGATCGAGTCGACCGAGACCCCCGCCAGAGAGGCGGTCAGGGCGGCGGCCAGGGCGTTCATCACATTGTGGTCTCCCAGCAGGGAGAGCCCGTCGACCTGTCCTACCGACACCTCACGGCCCGATGCCAGGCGCAGGGTCAGCTCCCGACCGACGAGGAAGGCCCCCGCGTCGGGGGTGGACCCCGGGTCCCGTTCCCCGGAGTCGACCGAGGAGGGTCCGCCAGGCTCATCCCGATCCGATGGATGCGCCCTGCCGTCTTCTCTGACCGGCAGGGTGTCGGACACGTCCAGCGCGAAGTAACACCGGCGTCCGGGCGCCTGGCCGGGAAGTGCCCGGACCGCGTCCATCCCACCGTTGAGCACCCAGAGGCTCTCTGGGTTCGCATTCAGGAAGAGTCGCTTCTTGTCGGCGTAATAGCTTGCCAGGTCCGGATAGCGGTCCAGATGATCCGGAGCAAGCGAGGTGACCATACCGATGTCGGGTGTCAGCTCCTGGACCCCGGCGAGCTGGAAGGAGCTCAGCTCCAGGACGTACCACTCGGGAGGAGGATCCAGGAGGGCCAGCGCCGACGCGGCAGGCGCCAACTCCTCTCCCACGTTTCCCCCCAGGGCGGCGCGCAACCCTCCTGAGTTGAGGAGATGGGCCACGAGTGCGGCGGTGGTCGTCTTCCCGTTGGTCCCGGTGATGGCGATCAGTGAACCCTGGTAGAACCGTGCGGCAAACTCGGGCTCGGTGATCCAGGGCCACCCACCCTCATCGAGGTGACGGAGGACCGGAGAGTCCGGGGGGATTCCTGGAGATACCACAACCACCCCGGCCGTCTCGATCCGGGCCAGGTCGTGGGAGCCCAGCTCGACCCGGGCTCCCAGCTCTCGTAGCCCTCGTGCACGCTCCTGAGTCGCGGAGTCGGTGCGCAGTTCTGACACATAGACGTCATCTCCTTTGCTCAGGGCCAACCGCGCCGCGGCATCTCCGCTGGCGCCCAGCCCGAGGATGGCCACGCCCGCCTTCATCGGATCTTCAGAGTGCTGAAGGCGAGCATGGCGAAGAGGATCCCGAGGATCCAGAAGCGGATCACGACCCGGGTCTCGGGCCATCCCAGCTTCTCGAAGTGGTGATGGATGGGAGCCATGAGGAAGATCCTCCGCCCCTGGCCGAAGCGACGGCTGGTGTACTTGAACCAGCTCACCTGCAGCATCACGGAGAGGGCCTCGAGGACGAAGACTCCTCCCACGATGAGGAGGAGGAACTCGGCCTTGAGGAGGATGGCCATCACAGCGAGCCCCCCACCGAGCGCGAGGGAGCCGGTATCTCCCATGAAGACTTCGGCCGGGGGAGCGTTGTACCAGAGGAAACCCACCGCCCCTCCCGCCAGCGCCGCGGCCACTACCGCCAACTCCCCGGCACCCGGGAGATACAGGAGACCCAGGTAGGCCGAGGTATCCACGCGGCCGATCAGGTAGGCGAAGACCCCGAAGGTCACCAGGGCGATGGCACACAGTCCTGCGGCGAGCCCATCCAGGCCGTCGGTGAGGTTCACCGCGTTGGACGAGCCGGAGACCACCAGCGAGACGAATACGACGTACGCCGGGGCCCAGAACACAGCCACCCACTCGTCGAAGAAGGGCACCATGGTCCAGGTGGCCGGCACCGGATGGATCGGACTCAACACCAGGAAGAGCCCCAGGCCGATCCCGAAGGAGAGCTGGCCCACCATCTTGTATCGGGCCACGAGTCCCCGGGACCGCCCCTGCACGACCTTCAGATAATCGTCCATGAAACCGATGGCCCCCATCCACAGCAGGGCCAGGAGGGTCAGGACGACGTACCAGTTCGTGAGCTCGGCCCACAGGAGGCTGGAGGTGGCCGCCGCAAGGACGATGAGGGTCCCCCCCATCGTCGGAGTCCCGGACTTCTTGAGATGAGTTTCGGGACCGTCCGTGCGGACCACCTGCCCGACCCGGAGGTGGCTCAGCCAACGGATCGTGTAGGGACCGGCCACGAAGGCGATGAGGAGGGCCGTCACGACCGCTCCCGCCGACCGGAAGGTCAGATAGGTGAACAGGTTGAAGATGATGTGAACATCGGCCAGAGGGGGGAGGAGATGATACAGCATCAGGCCTCCTCTCCGCTGGAGTCGTCGCCCGAGCCGTCCCCGACCGGAGCGAAGGCCGCCTCGAACCGGGGCACCAGCGCTTCCAGTCTCATGCCCCGGGATCCCTTCAGAAGAACCAGCTCCCGGCCCTCGAGCCGGGGACGCAGTTGGGCCCACACGCTCGCCGTGTCCGGAGCCAGGAGAACTCGATGGTCGTCCTCCAGGTCGAGTTCACGGGCCGCCTCGGAGAAGGCCCCCACCACCACGATCAGCTCCAGCGGGCCCTCCAGTGCCTCTTCGAGCACCTCCCTGTGAAGCGAGGGGCTCTGGGCTCCCAGCTCCAGCATGCTTCCCAGGACCGCCATCCTGGGACCATCCCAGTTCACCGAAGCCAGGGTCTCGAGGGCCGCTCGAACCGACGGGGGATTCGCGTTGTAGCAGTCCAGGATGAGAGCGAGCCGACCCAGCCGAAGCCACTCCCCCCGGAGCCGCCCGGGCCTCTGGGCCTCCACTTCGGGAATCGCGGAGTCCAGCGAAACCCCAAGGTGGGTCGAGACCGCCAGGGCCAGGAGGGTGTTCCGGGCTCCATGTAGGCCGGGCAGCCCTGGCTCGATGGACCGACCCTGGAAGCGGAAGGAGATCCGGCCCGTGCGGTCGGGGCTACCCAGCTCACCTCGGAGCGAGTCGTCTGCACCCTCGGTGAAGCCGGCCACCTCTACATCCTCTCGGATCTCCCTGGCTCGACGAGGCAGGACCGGGGGGACATCGGCGACGATGGCCGGCACGCCGGGACGAAGGTGGGTCAGTAGTGAAAGCTTCTCCTCGATCACCCCATCCAGGCTGCCAAGGCCTTCCAGATGGCTCTCTCCCACGTTCACCACGAGCCCCAGGTCGGGTTCGGCGATCCGGGCCAGGGTGGCGATCTCCCCGGGTTCGTTGGTTCCCAGCTCCACGATCACGGCCTCGGCGTCGTCCGGTGCAGCCAGGAGGGTGAGGGGAACGCCGATGCGATTGTTCAGGTTCGCGGAGGTGGCATGGACCCGAAGTGTCGACCCCAATGCGGCCCGGAGGAGCTCCTTCACCGTCGTCTTCCCCGAGGATCCGGTGAGGGCGACCACGGGGGCACTCAGGGCGCGTCGACGGAATCGGCCGAGCTGCCCGAGCGCGACCAGAGTATCCGGAACCGGATAGAGGGGGAGGACCTCGAGATCGGCTGTGCCCTCCCGGACCACGGCCCCTGCAGCGCCCTGGCGGGCGGCCTCGGCCAGGAATTTGTGGCCGTCGAAGGTCGGGCCCTCCAGGGCCACGAAGAGGGCACCAGGATCCAGCGTACGGGTGTCGGTGGACACACCCGTGAAGGAGAGCTCACGGGGCTCGACGACGTCTTCCAGGCCCAGGGCCCGAAGCACGCCGGCGTCGGTCCAGCGGAAGGGGGTCGACGTCATGGGGCCACCTCCAGTCCCAGGAGTTCACGGACCACCTTACGTTCATCGAAGTCCCGCACCTCGGTGCCGACCACCTGATAGGTTTCGTGGCCCTTCCCTGCCAGGAGGACCACATCTCCCTCCCGAGCCAGCTCCAGGGCCCGTGCGATCGCCTCGCGCCGATCCGTGATTCTCAGGTGCGAGGCGTTCCCCATGCCCGCGATGATGTCGTCGACGATGGCCTCCGGGTCCTCGGTCCGAGGATTGTCCGAGGTCACGATAGGCAGGTCGGCGCCCTGGGCCGCTACCCTTCCCATGAGCGGGCGCTTCTCCCGGTCCCGGTCTCCCCCTGCACCGAAGACCAGGATGAGCCGACCATGAAACAGGGGTTGCAGGGTCGCCAGAGCCTTCTCCAGGGCGTCGGGGGTGTGGGCGTAATCGAGGATGACGGGCACCGGTCCCCGGACCGTGACCTCCATGCGACCCGCCGGAGCCTGTACCTGACCCAGCGTCCGGGCCACATCGGAGAGTGGAATCCCCTGCATAAGGGTCGCCCCGGCCGCGACGAGGGCGTTCTCGACGTTGAACCTTCCCAGCAGGGAGGTGGTGACGGGAGCCTCCTCCTTCCCCTGACGGAGGGTGAACCGAGATTCCTGGGCCGAAAGGCTCACGTCGTGAGCCGTGAGGTCGGGATGGATCTCGACCGACGGCGGCCCGCTCAGTTCCACTCCCGCCACTCCGGTCCGGAGGAGCGGTCCCCGAAGCGCAGGAAGCTTCTGCCATGCAGGATCCATCCCGTTCACCACCACCCCGCTGGAATCGTCCCTCAGGAGCGTGAGGAGTCGGGCCTTCGCCTCCCGGTAGTCGTCCAGGGTCGGGTGGTAGTCCAGGTGATCCTGGGTGAGGTTGGTGAAGCAGGCCACGTCGACCGGAACGCCGTCGAGACGGCGCTGCTCCAGCGCATGGGAGGAGGCTTCGAGGGCGAGGGTCCGGACCCCTGCGTCGCGAAGGCCGGCCATCCGCTGGGCCAACTCCACCGGACCCGGGGTCGTGAGGCCTCCGGAGCCTGGCACGGGACGTCCGTCGGGCCCCGTGACCCCCAGCGTGCCCAGGGCTGCCGCCGGCTCCCTGGGCGAGAGAAGTTGACGGACCAGGCCTGTCACGGTGGTCTTGCCATTGGTCCCCGTCACGGCCACGATCCGGAGAGCGTCGCCTGGATGACCGGCTGCGGCCTGGGCAAGGAGAGCTGCGGCGCGGCGACCATCCCGAACCCGGATCTGGGGCAGCTCGGAGGGCTCGCAGAACCGCTCCACCACCGCCGCACCTGCACCCCGCTCCAGCGCCTGGGGGAGAAAGTCGTGTGCGTCGGCGGCGCTTCCGGTCCAGGCCAGGAAGAGCTGGCCCTCGCGGAGGATACGCGAGTCCTGGGCGACCCCCGTAACGGCAAGATCCTCCGGGGCTCGGGTCTCCAGGAGGAGTCCCGAGTCGCGAAGGATGGCCAGAAACGAGCGGAGCCGGAGAGGGGGTTCAGCCGCCATCGCCGCCTCCCGACCGACCGGGTGGACCTTCCATACCGAGGATTCGGATGGTATCGCCCGGAGTTGCATAGGTTCCCGCAGGGGGATCGGTGGCTCCGACGGGACCCGGTCGTTCCCATCGAACCGAGAGACCGATGCCGTGCAGCCGCCGGGCCGCGGTGCGCGGGGTGACGCCGGAGAGGTCGGGAATGAGGACCCGCCCCTCTTCGACCTCACCTTCCAGGCCGGAACCGGACGCCGCCTCCGTCGAGCCTCGCGCTTCGTCGGGGAACCCATCCAGGGTTCGAGCCGCAAACCGCGGCGTCGGAGCACCCTCCACCATCCCCGACTCCGGGTAGGGTCGGATTGAGGCGTCTTCCGAGTCTTCGACCTCTCGAGCCTGGTTCCGTGCGATGGCCGCGAGAGCCTGACGATCCAGCGGGGGCGCATGGGCCGCCAGGATGGCCTCCATGGTCGCCCGAGTGACCGGGGCCGCAGTGGCGCCCCCGTAGTACTCACCCTGAGGCCGATCCAGCTTCACGAAGACCACGAGTTGCGGCGCCTCGGCCGGAAAGAATCCCACGAACGAGGCGTAGTAGGCGCCCCGCTCGTAGCCGCCCGGGCCGTGGGCCCGACTCGTGCCGCTCTTCCCGGCCACGGCAAAGGTGGCCAGCTGGGCTCGACGTCCGGTCCCGCCTTCCACCGCACCCACCAGGGTCCGGTTGATCTCCGCCGCCACATCCTCAGAGACGACTCGGCGGACCGCTCTGGGTTCGAACTCCTCCATGATCCTTCCGGCGGAATCCCTCGTCTCCCGGATGATCCGAGGCTCCATGAGCGTCCCGCCATTGGCCAACGCGCCGTAGGCCATGGCCATCTGAATGGGGGTGACCCCGATTTCGTATCCGATGGCCAGGGAGGCCGGAGTCTGACTGGACCATCGCTGGGGTCGGGTCAGCCGACCCGATACCTCACCGGGCAGGTGGACACCGGTGGGCGCTCCGAAACCGAAGTCTCTCAGGCCTTCGTAGAGTTCGGCGGAGGTGAGCCGGGCGGAGAGCTTCGCGATGGCTACGTTCGAGGACACCTGAAGTGCATGGGCGAGGTCCGTCTTCCCCGGGCTGTGCACGTCGGTGATGGTCCGCCCCGCAACCGTCCACTGGCCGTGCTCCGTGTCGACCGAATCGGCCATGGTGGCCTTCCCGGTGCTCAGGAGGGTAGCCACGGTGAAGGGTTTCAGGGTCGACCCCGGCTCATAGGGGGTGTTGATTCCCCCCAGGGAGCCTCCTCCCCCCTCTCCGGTGGAGACCATCGCCAGCACCTCGCCGGAGCGGGGGTCCGTCACCACCAGATCCCCGCCTCGAGCTCCGGTGCGCTCCAGAGCATCGCGCAGCGCCTCCCGGGCGATCTCCTGGAGGTCGGCGTCCAGGGTCAGGACCACCTGTCCCCCGGTGAGGGGAGGTTCGACGAGCCAACTCTCGCCGGGTATGGCACGCCCTTCGGAATCCCTGGCCAGGATCTCGGCTCCAGGCGCCCCCTTGAGATGTTCGTCGAAGGCCTGCTCCACCCCACCCCGACCCTCCTCGTCGATGACCGCGCCCAGGACTCCCTGTATGAGTTCACCATGGGGGTAGAAACGCTGCAACTCACGCTCGACATAGACGCCCCTCATCGACGAGAGGGCATCTCGCACCGCAGGGGGGTGGCGTCCCGCCAAGGGCACCCATCGGCGTGAGTTCTGGAAGGGCCGGGCAGCCTCCGTGGGCGCCAATCCGAGAACCTCGCCCAGACGTTCCACCGTGGCCGTCGTGTCCCGGACCTCGTGGGGCGCCACGCTGATCCGAAACACCTCGTGGGAGAGAGCCAGGGGGACCCCACCCCGATCCAGGACAGTGCCGCGGGCCGCAGGCACCGCCGTGGTCATTCGATGCTGGCGCTCGGCCTCGGCTCTCCATTCCGAGCCCTGAACGAGCTGGAGATCCGCGGTCCGCCAGAGGAGGAGCACCCCAGCCGCAAGCCATACCCCCAGGAGGAACCGGCGGCGGATCACCGCTACCTGGCCGGACCCGCCGGTCCCTCTTCCCTGGGTCATTCGAATTCTCCTGGTATCAGAACGATCTCACCGGCATGTGGGGTGCGCATGTCCAGCCGGTTTCGGGCATCTCGTACGACTCGACTACGACTTTCCAGCACCTGGATCCGACGCTGCAGCTCTCCCTGTTCAGCCTCGGCCAGCGACATCTCCCGCCGGATGTCGGCCAACTCGGTGAGGGCCTCCCGCGTTCGGGCCTGCCGCCACGTGACCAGACTCAGGGCAATGAGAAGTGCCGCCACGGCCAGCGCCGTCAGGGACGTCGCGCTCATCCTCATGCGGCCTTCCTCCACGCCCTGAGCCTCGCGCTCCGGGACCGGGGGTTGGCCTTCACCTCCGCCTCGGAGGGTCGAACCACCGAGCGGGTCAGCACCTCACCCAGCGCCTCTCCCCGGCACGCGCACACGGGAAGTGCGGGCGGACAGACGCAGGCACGGCTCCATTCCCGCAGGGTGTGCTTCACTTCCCGATCCTCCAGGGAGTGGTATGCGATCACCACGAGCACCCCCTCCGGGTGGAGCGCGTCGCGCAGCAGGGGGAGGGCCGATTCGAGCGCCTCCATCTCCTGGTTCACCTCGATCCGGAGGGCCTGGAAGAGTCTGGCCTTGTCCTTCGCACCTGGAGGCCGTCTCATGGCCACGGTCAGCGCATCCAGGAGGTTCTTCGCCGTCCGGAAGGTCTCCGTGGCCCTCCGCTTCACGATCTCGCCGGCCAGGCGTCGAGCCTTTGGAAGCTCGCCGTAGCGCCGGAAGAGATCGGCCAGATCCTCCTCACTCCACTCGTTCAGAATCTGGGCCGCCGTGGGTCCGCCCTCGACTCCTCCCCCCATGCGCATGTCCAGGGGAGCCTCGCCGGAGCGGAAGGCGAACCCGCGGTCGTCCTCGTCGATCTGTCTGGAACTCACCCCGAGATCCAGCAGTGCCCCTCGGAGGGAGGGCCCCAGCATTCCGGCTCCCCGGGCCGCCTCGTCGAAGCGGGCCTGAAGGAACCGGACCCGTCCACTCCAGGGGGCCAGGGCCCGTCGCGCCTCCGCCAGCGCCTCCGGGTCCCGGTCGACGGCCAGGATCCGGCTGTTCTCGATCCGCTCCAGCAGTGCCCGGGCGTGGCCACCTCCACCCACCGTGCCGTCCATGATCTCTCCCTTGTCGGGACCGCGAGAGAGAAACTCCACGACCTCGTCGACGAGAACCGGAACGTGGTACGCCTCGCTGCCGGCCATCAGCCGAAGATCTCGTAGACCGCCGCTTCCAGCTCTTCCGACTCCTGCCCTGGATCCGGCGCCGCAGCAGCGAACCTCTCCGGATCCCAGACCTCGATCCGGTCCAGCGCCCCGATGAGCAGCGCGGAGCCATCCAGCCCCGCCCCCTCCTTCAACCAACCAGGGATCAGGATCCGCCCCTGCTTGTCCGGTTCCACCTCCACGGCCCGAGCGGTGATCTGGCGAAGATGGCGGGCCACGGCCGATCCGCCCCTTCGCAGATCCAGAAGGCGCTGCTGCACGCCCTCCCAGGTCGACACGGGAAACAGGGTGAGGTGGGTCGCCTCCCATTGGAGCAGTACGAAGCGGGAGTCGTCGGCCCGGCGACGATAATCCGCCGGTAGACTCACCCGCCCCTTCTGGTCGAGTTGGTATTCGTACTGACCCAGGAAGCCGGCCACGTCTTCCCCTCCGTGGGTGGTTGTGGGGAATAGTGGGTAAGAGTGGTACCTACGGGGGGAACTTAGGGGACGGATGGGACGACGGTCAAGAGCGACGATCCAAGGGGAGTGGACCGGAAACGCGAAGAGGGGCGCCGCGACCGAAGTCGCGACGCCCCCCTTCCTTTCTCCCGCTCCCGGCCCGTCAGGACTGGGGATCCATCATGGGCTCATCAGCGGCGACGGCCCTCGCGCGCAATGATGGCCTCCTGGATCTCGATGTACTGGGAGATCGCGTCCAGCAGGTTCTGCATGTCCTGACCACTCCGCTGGGCGTAGCCCTCTCCTGCCCGGATGTGACGGGCGGCTTCCTCGAAGATGGGCTTGGACCGCTGGGCCGACTCCAGGTTCTGGGGCTGCTGCACCTGCTCTGCCCGCAGGTAGAGGCCGTACCCGTGGAAGAAATTCAGCTGCTCACCGAATTCCGTCGACACGTCGAATGTCTTGGCCTCCTCGATGAGGCGGATCCCCTCCGGGATGTCTTCCTGGTTCTGGATGTAGTTGCTGAACCCGTGGCTGAAGAGCATCCCGGCCAACTGATCCGGCTGCTGCTCACCGGCCTCCGCCGCCCGCTTCAGAGCCTCGGTGGCCTCGGCCACTCGGCCTGCCTGCAGGTAGAAGTTCCCCTGCCGGGTGCGAGCCTGTGAAAGGTCCGGGTTGATCTCGAGGGCCTGGTCCAGCGCCGCGATGGCCGAATCCACATCCCCTACGTCGTTGTAGGCGTTGGCCAGCTGGCTCCGAAGGTCAGCGTTCTCGGGGAAGAGGTCCTTGGCCATCTCTCCGATGCGGATCGCCTCAGCGGGTTCACCAAGCTGACGGTATGCCCGCATGGAGTTCACCGCGTAACGCGAATCGGCGTCGGCTCCCTTCTCCTGGATCACCATCTCCAACGAGGCGATGGCGGTCCGGAAGAGCTCGGCAACCTCGGAGCTCACCTGCGGTCCATCTCCGTCCTGGGTGGCGGGCTGGGGCTCAGTGGACTGGCGGGCTGTGGCCGCACGGAAGGCGTACATGCCGAACCGCTCGTGGAGCTCGATGTTGTCGGGCTCCTGCTCGATCCCCTCCTGGAGGAGGTTCATGGCGCCCTCATCGTCACCGGCCTGGGCCAACTCGTACGCGACCCGGTTCCGCACGCTCACGTTGTCCGGGTTGATGTCCAGGAATCGAGTGTAGTACTCCCGCGCCTTGTCGGTGTCACCGAGCTGACCGGCCACGTAGGCCGCATTGTTCAGGACATCGTCATTGCGAGGGTCATCCTCGAGAAGCACCTCGAAGTGATCCAGGGAGTTCTGCCACTGCTCGGTCTCGAGATAGGTCCGGGCAAGAGCGTAGCGCGCCTCATTGGACTGCGGGGCGAGCTCCACTGCGCGAGAGCAGTAGTCCAGCGCCTGGTCCCAGTTGGACGATGCGTACTCGGCCTGGCAGAAGGCTACGGTCTGAACCTCCTGAACGAGCCCCTCAAAGGCGGTCCGGATGTGCGATGCCGCCCCACTTTCGTCATTCTGGGCGACCGCCACCGACTCGATTACGAACTCCTCACCGGCCGGGACCGTGAAGAAGGTGACGTCCACGCGAAACTGGTCGCCTTCCTCGTGGTACTCTCCGCACATCACCAGAGGCACATCGAGCTGAGATGCAAGCTGGCGAGCGGTGGTGCAGTCCAGATCCCGGTACCGGAGGTCGAAATCCCGGGCGGCGCGATCGATGTCCCTCTGCGACATGGCGACGTGGGTATCCATGTCGATGAGATCACGCACGTTGTCGGCAACACGCTGGCCGAACCGGTCACGGGACCCATCGGTGGGCTGGAGGTCAGGAACGATGACCCGAAAGCGGGACCCTTCCTGGGCCTCAGCCGCCTGGGGCATGAGGGGAATCAAGAGGAAGGCCGCCGTCGCGACGACGGCCAGGATCGAACTCAGTCGTTGGCACATGTTGCTGCTCCCTGCGGATGGCCGTGGCGGGATGGGCTCGACGTCACTGAAGTGGACGACCGGCCCGCTGTTTCGCAAAACCCCGATCCTAAGGTGCGTCGTCGTATGACGCAACCAGCTTCGGAAAACTACTTACACCGAGGATCCCGAATCCGGTCCGACGGGCTCGTTGGGACCCGTCAGAACCATTCCTTTCAAGGTTCGTCTTTCTTTCAAGAGGTACCTGAGTGCGCGGCGAAAAGATCCAATTCCGTGGAATCGCTGTGTACCGGTCTCATCACGAGCCTGGTACTGAGGCCGCTGGAACTCCTCGGAACGCCCGGGCTGCCGCGGGGTCCTGACCTCTGCCGCCCTCACACTTCCCTCGCAGGAGTCCCCCATGGCTCAGATCCACCTTCCTCCCGGCTGGCGCGATCCCGACCGAGAGGTGACGCCACCCTCGGTCTACTGGAATCGAAGACGCTTCGTCCGGGCCGCCGGCCTGGTCCTGGGTGGACTCGGAGCTGCAGGTCCCCTGGCGGCCGGCCTCTCCGGCTGCCAGACCAACGGGGGTAACGCCGGCGCCCAGGGCTCGGACTCGGACGACGATCCGCTCGCCACCATCCCGGACACGCCGACTCGAGATCTCTACCCTGGCACCCGGGACGGTCGCTTCCAGCCAGGACGCCCGCTCACGGATCGACGGGTGGCCGCCACCCACAACAACTTCTACGAGTTCCTCACCGACAAGGCCGGGGTGTGGCGGAACGTGGGCCCCTTCGAAGCACGTCCATGGACTCTCGAGGTCTCGGGCGAGGTCGAGAATCCGGGCGTGTTCGATGTAGCCGACCTGGAGCGGGAGATCGGTCTCGAGGAACGCGTCCATCGATTCCGCTGTGTGGAGGCCTGGGCCATGACCGTGCCCTGGACGGGCTTCCCCCTCTACAAGCTCCTGGACAAGGTCCAACCCCTTTCGTCGGGGCGCTACGTCCGTTTCATCTCGTTCCTCAGACCGGAGCAGGCCGTGGGCCAACGGACCCAGGACTGGTACCCCTGGCCCTACTATGAGGCTCTCCGCATGGACGAGGCTCGCAACGAATTGACCCTCGTGGCCACCGGGATCTTCGGCGAGCCCCTCCCCAAGCAGCACGGGGCCCCTGTGCGGATGGTCCTCCCCTGGAAATACGGATACAAGAGCCCCAAGAGCATCGTCAGGATCGACATCACCCGGGAGCGACCGTCCACCCTCTGGAGTGACCTCCAGCCCCGGGAATACGGATTCTACTCGAATGTGAATCCAGCCGTCCCGCACCCCCGGTGGTCCCAGGAGTCCGAGGAGCTCATCGGAGAGGACCGACGGGTGCCCACCCAGGTCTTCAACGGCTACGGGGAGTGGGTGGCGCACCTCTACGACGACGATATCATGTCCCGGATCTCCTGACGGGTAGAGGACGCCCTTCGAACGCCTCGATCCGGTCTCGAAGATCATCGGAGAGTGGGATGGAGCGACCGGCCTCGTAGTCGTACATGACCTGCGTCGTCCATCCTGAGGCCAGGATGTCGCCCCTTCCGGAATGGAGTTGGTACTCCAGCTCGAAGTGTTTGCGGCCGATGAAGGTGGCTCGCACCCCCACGCGCAGGGAGTCGGGATACAGGACCCGGTTCCGGTAGCGCACCCGCACCTCCGCCAGGATGTAGTCCACCTCCTCCACGCTGTGCCGTCCGGTCACCTGCTCCCAATAGGCCCACCTGGCCTCCTCCATGTAGATGAGAATCTGCGAGTGATGGGCGTGGCCGCCCACGTCGATGTCACGAAATCGGACAGGCACCTCCGCCTCGAACCGGAAGTCTCGGTCCTCGTTTCCTTCCCTTCCGTTCTGATCATGGGACATGGCGAAATTTCGCTCCCGTGGTGTAACATGAGGAGTGCGTAGGCTCGCCGGCTACGATGATGGCGGGCCACACCGATGAATCCAGAACATCGAGGATCATGCCGAGGAATCGCAACGGCGCCGAAGTTATTGTCGTAGGCGGGGGGGCCATCGGCTTGGCCATCGCCAGGGAGGTCAGGGCCCGAGGTCGAACGGTTCTCGTTCTGGAGAGCGGACGGGCTGGATCGGGAGCGTCCTGGGCGGCAGCTGGAATGCTCTCGCCCCTCGGCGAGGCCCTGGATCCAGGACCCTTTCTGTCGTTCGGTCTCGAGAGTCTCGCGCTCTGGCCCTCCCTGGCCCAGGATCTGGAAGAGGAATCCGGCGTCGCCGTGGAGCTCCGGAGGTCCGGCAAGCTCAGGGTGGCCTTCACCGAACCCGAACGGCTCAGGCTCCACCGACGGCTGGAGTGGGCCCGGGAGCAGGGCGTACCCGCCCGATGGATGGAACCGGCCGAAGTGACCCGGGCGGTCACAGGGATCGGGCCCTCCGCGCTGGGCGGACTCCTCCTCGAAGACGACTACCGCGTGGACAACCGAGCCCTTTCGCAAGCCCTTCTCGCGAGCGCGCGTAAGAAAGGAGCCGAGATCCGGGAGACGGAACGGGTCCGGGGAGTCCAGATCGATGCCGGGAGGTGTACCGGACTCTATCTGGAAGATGGGACGACCCTGGAGGCGGGTTGCGTCGTCCTGGCGGCGGGTGCCTGGAGCGGTCGGATTCAGGGGCTTCCCGTCGCGGTCCCCGTGCGGCCCGTCCGCGGTGAGATGGTCGCCCTTCGACCCGCCGAGACTCCTCCCTCCCTCATCCTGGAATCGGAGTCGGCCTACCTGGTACCCAGGGACGACGGCCGCCTCCTGGCCGGAGCGACCGAGGATGAGGTGGGATTCGAACCCGGGCCCTCCGCCAGTGGGGTCCACTCGGTCCTCACCGCAGCCATCGAGCTCATGCCGTCCCTGGCCGAGGCCAGGATCACGGAGACATGGAGCGGTTTTCGACCTGGATCCCCCGACGGGATGCCGATTCTGGGAGCCTACCCGGAGGTGGACGACCTCTTCCTGGCCACTGGCCATTACCGGAACGGGATCCTTCTGACCCCAGCTACGGCGCAATCGCTGGCAGATTTGATCGACGGGGTGGAACCTGGACTACTCCCCCCGGAGTTTAACCCGGGAAGGGTCTTCGCCTCGGCGGCGGATTCCATCCCGGCGTGAGGAGAATGAATCCGTATTCTTCCGGTCCGCCGATCCTCCTCCATCGCGAATCACACCTCGTGCTCGCTCACGCCGGTACGGCTCATGTTCCGGCATCCTCACCGACCTACGCAGACAGGACCCAACCATGATGACCAATCTTTTCCTGACACTGGCTTCCACAGCCCTCCTCACCACCCCGGGAATGGCGGAAAACCCCACCCTCGCCGCGCCGGCGTCTCCACTGCTCAGTGTGGCCCAACCGGCATGCGAGCCCGTGGAGCGCATGCCTCTCGAAGGTCGAGCCAGCCCGTACGACTCGGTCGCTGTAGAAATCGGCCAGACCACGATCAAGGTCTGCTACGGTCGCCCCTCCGCACGCGACCGCACCATGATCGGTGGGGAGCACGTGCCCTTCGGTGAGTTCTGGCGGACGGGTGCAAACGAGCCCACCATTCTGCACACGACCGGGATGATCTCGTTGGGCGGCATGCACCTGGACGCCGGGTCCTACGCGATCTACACGGTGCCTGGAGCGGAGAGCTGGGAGGTCTTCCTGAGTGAGTCCACGGACCACTGGGGAATCCCCATCGATGAGGACGTGCGGGCCCAGGAAGTGGGATCGGTCACGGTCCCGCGGGAGGAGCCCGCCGATCACGTGGAGACCCTGACCCTCAGCTTCGCTCCAGTGGACGGCAACGCCACCGAGCTCGTACTGGAGTGGGAGACCTTCCGGATCCGTGTCCCGGTGGAAGCCCACTGACCAAGTAGCACGCCTTGGAACGGACGAGGGTCGGAGGCCGGGCGTCATGCCGCGTTGACACCCGGATCGGCCTCGGGTTACCCTAGGGGAGAATTTATTGAGATCGATTCTCAACCAGCGTCTCGGCGCTGGTGGTGACTCCGGCCCACGTCCAGTCCATGCCTGATTCCAATCCATCGACGGTCATTCAGCTCGAAGGCGTGACCCGGCGGTTCTGGCCTGGTCCCGTGACCGCGGTGGATGATGTGTCTCTCGAGGTCCGAAAGGGTGAGATCATGACCCTTCTGGGCCCCTCGGGCTGCGGAAAGACCACGACGCTTCGACTCATTGCAGGGTTTGAGGTCCCGGACGAAGGATCGATCCGGATCGGGGACACCGAGGTGGCCGGCGCCAAAGCCTGGGCTCCACCGGAGCGTCGGGGGGTGGGTATGGTGTTCCAGGACTACGCCCTCTTCCCCCACCTCACCGTGGGGGAGAATGTGATGTTCGGACTGGACCGCACCCCCCGCCGGCAGCGGGCGGGTCGAGCCCGGGAGGTCCTCAAGATCCTGGACCTGGAAGCCTTCTTCCATCGATATCCCCATGAGCTCTCCGGCGGGCAGCAACAACGGGTCGCCCTGGCCCGGGCGCTGGCCCCCGACCCTCTCCTCCTGCTCATGGACGAACCCTTCTCCAACCTGGACGCTCACCTTCGCGACCAGGTCCGCGACGAGGTAGTGGGAATCCTGAGGAATGCCGGGGTCACCTGCATCCTGGTCAGTCACGACCAGCGGGATGCTCTGGCGATCTCGGACCGGGTCGCAGTCATGAACCGGGGGAAGGTGGAGCAAGTGGGCTCCCCCCGGGAGATCTACAAGCACCCGGAGTCGGTCTTCGTGGCCACCTTCGTGGGCCGAACGAATCTCCTCCAGGGTCGAGTCCAGAACGAGGACGGGTGTGTGCTGACGGACTTCGGTTCCTTCTGCCGGGTGGACCGGCTGGGGATGCCGAACGGTTCACAGGTAGTCGTGTCGGTCCGGCCCGATGGATTCGAAACCTGTGCCGAAGGGGCCCTCTGCGGCTCAATCCTCTCGACCACCTACACCGGGGCACAGATCGAGGCGGAGGTCGAATTTCCTTCGGCTCTGGGGGGCACGCGAAAGCTCGTGGTGCACCTTCCACCCTCCCGCCACTACGAGGTAGGGGAGTCGATCAGCTTCCGGCTCGTGCCCGAATTCGCCTCCGTCGTGCGCAACGCCTGCCAGACGCTTGGGTTCACCTCGCCCGTGGTCGAGCCCCCACAGGCGTCTGGACGCGACGGGAGTCGACCCGGCTCCGACCCCGGCCCCGCGCTGGAGGTGGACGAGACCCCGCCCGGGGTGGTGTCGGCCTCACCTGCCGGCGCCCTGGCCAGAGAGCTCGAGGGGTGAGTTCGGACTGCTGACCACCGGAGCGAAAGTCCGTCCCTCCTTCCCTTCCCTTGAACGCCTGGCGGCCTTGGGTGGAACCCTGTGTCGTGGATGGAGGGACGTGCGAGTGGGCGCTACTGGATTCGAACCAGTGACCTCTTGCTTGTAAGGCAAGCGCTCTAAACCAACTGAGCTAAGCGCCCGGAATCCGGCCGAGGGAAGCTGTCCAGTAAGGACACCGCGACTGGAAGGGGCCGGCAGGCCTCTAAGGTAATCCCACCGGCCCCTCCTGTGAATCGCTGGGCATGGGGGCTCGGGCGGTCGCGAGCTCCAGCACCGCCCCCCCTGCCGGGACTCGTCCGGATCCCGCTGCAGCCCGTCCCCTCCTATCTCTGGAGGGCGTCCCGGTAGAACTGAACCGCATCCTCCTTCATTTTGACCAGATCCGGCATGTGAATGTACATCATGTGTCCGGACTCGTAGTACTCGATCCGGATGTTCTCGCGAATCGAGGGATCGAGCTGCATGTTCGCCACGGTATAGTCCATGGCGAAGTAGGGGGTGGCCAGATCGTAGTACCCGCTCTGAACCATGACCTGGAGATACGGATTCACCGACATGGCCCGGCGCAGATCCTCGGCCACGTTGAGATAGCGGTTCTCCACGTTCGAGTAGTCCCAGGGCTGGGCCTGACCCCGGATGAAGTACTCCAGGTTGTTGTTCAGCTCGAGTTCCCTGCGAAAGTAGTCGTTCACGGTTCCCGTGAAGGGGCCCATGATCGCACCGTCATAGGAAGCGTCGAACTCGTATCCCTGCCCTACCGCGTCGCGGTCCAGTCCCACGAAGCGCCCGTCGAGGCGCCCCACGGTACGACGCTCGTCCCGTCTCAGCTCCTTGGCGAAAAGCTGGGTGGTGAGACGGAGGTTGGCCTGCTCCACGAAGTCCGTGGACAGCCCGGTGTAGCGGGCGGCTCGGGCCGCTACGTCCCGGCGTTCCTCCTCCGGAAGCAGATCGCCGTACATGAGCGCCCGGGTGTAGTCGTTCAGGACGAACTCCTCCACCTCGGCGAGAAACTCCTCCAGCTCCAGCGACTGAAGCCCAGGCTCGAGTCGTTCGTGGTACCACGCCGTGGCCGCAAAGCTGGGAAGAAAGAGGATGGCCGGGAGGTCGTTCCCCACGGCGGGGCGGAGGGTCTGGAAGTTCAGAACGGCTGAAACCAGGATCACTCCGTTCAGGTGCATACCCCGGGTCTGGAGGTGGTTCGCCATCCCCGACACCCGGGTGGTCCCGTAGCTTTCCCCCGCTAGAAACTTGGGGGAGGCCCACCGCTCGTATTCGCTTACGAAGAGACGCACCCACTCCGAGAGGTACTCCACATCCTGGGTGTACCCCAGGAATTCCCGCACGTCCTGCCCCACCGCGGCCCGACTGTAGCCGGTGTTCACCGGATCGACGAACACCAGGTCGGTCTCGTCCAACCATGTGTATTCATTATCGACGAGTTCGAACGGGGGTGGGTGGGGGTCGTCCGTCCGGAACCGGGTGTCCACTCCCGGATCCCGCATGAGGACCCGCCGGGGTCCCAGCCCCAGGTGAAGCCAGACCGAAGCGGCTCCAGGCCCTCCGTTGAACATGAAGGTGATGGGACGGTCAGCGGGGTCCTCGACTCCATCACGCTGATAGTAGGTGAAGTGGATGTTGGCCAGATGCACGCCCACGTCGTCGTGGAGAGGCAGATACCCGGTCGTCGCCGAGTAGGACAGGGTCTCACCGTTCACCTGGATCTGATGCCGGGTCGTCACGGGTGCCTGCTCGGGGACGCGCTCGGCCCGGACCTCTTCCACCGGAGGAGCCTCCTGGGCCCGGACATCCAGGGCCGACCCGATGGGAAGGATCAGAAGTCCGGCGATCAGGATCAGGCTGCGGCCCCGGGATGCAGGGCAGAAGGAAGGAGATGCATTCATGTCGGAACTCTCGGATGTGATTCGATCGGATGTGGTTCCGTCACCTGTGGACGTACCAGAACGACAGGAACCCCTGAGGACATGGGTCTTGCAAGCAGAACGGCGGGGCCGTCACAGGGACGTCCTCGCCGTTCAGGTCCAACTCCACTCTTTCGTTGCTCCGAGCCGGTCCCTCCCCTGAACTGAAGGGGAGGGACACGACCTGAAGCTGAAGGGCTTCAGAAGCCCTGCCGCGACCTCCCGATCAGAAGTTCGGCAGATTGGGGTTCGAGAGATGCTCCTCTCGGGAGATGGGGACGCACGTCGCGCCCCATCCGTCGGGGAAGAGGCCCCAACGCCGCATGTCGATCATTCGGCGGGCCTCGAACCAGGTGCTGGCTCGCTTCTCCTCCTGGAAGGTCTCCATCGCGGCCGCCTCGGAGAGGTCGGTGGGAAGGGGCTCCAGGTCCCAATCGGCGCGCACCTGATTGACCAGGTTCATGGCCGCCTCGACCTGCCCCCGGCTCAGATGGACCTCGGCTTCAATGAGCCGGGCCTCCCGCCAGGAGCCGACGATCATGTTGCTGTTGTATGTGGGATACTTCATCTGGGCCCAGACCTGGGTCTCGGTGTCCGGTCCCACTCTTCCCTGATCCTGGGCGGGGGTCCGGGGGTCGTCGGACCCACGGAAGTCGGGATGCACCGAAGACTCACCGCGGTCGTGATTATTCGACCAGAAGTAGGCGCGCTCCCCTGCGGAATCCCTGAAGTTGGCCTCCCAGACCATACCCTCGGGAACCAACTGGGCCGCCGCCAACGCCGCGTCCATGTCTCCCCGGTCCAGCTCGATGCGCGCCTGGATCAGGTTCGCCATTTGGGCAATGGAGTCCACCCCGGCGGCCTGTGCCGTCTGCCGTGCCTGACTCAGGTAACCTTCGGCCAGATTGAAGCTCTCGGAGCGGGGCACGGCCGGTCCAGCCTCGTAGGCCGCTTCGCAGTAGATCTCACCGAAGTCCGCGTAGGCCATCCCGGCGTAGAGCTGCATCATGGCCACCCGATCGTCGCTGGAGAAGTCGGCAACGACGTCCTCCATCTGACTGAGGGTTTCCAGAGCCGCACCCCGTGCGCGCTGCAGATCCCGCCACATGCGCCAGGGAATGTTGATGTGATCGGACTCGGAGGCGAGCTGGTCCAGGACTCCGTTCTTGTCGGCCTGGTGCCACGGGTCCCAGCTTCCGGAGGCCACCAGCTCATCGGCGATGAGGCCGGTGAACATGATCTGGCGGTTGTACGAAAAGTCGTAGTTATAGACGGCCCCGACCATCATCGCGGTCATGGAGGCGTCCGTGCCGAGGTCGCCCTCGGTGATGGAGGTGGGGTCGGTGGCATCGAAGTCGCAGGCACCCAGACCGATGACGGCCATGAGGCCCAGCGCCCATCCGAGGCGGCTCCCGAGAGAGCCCCTGCGGGTACGGGTCGTACAGTGCATATCCATCTCCTCAGACATGAGGTTCAAATCCGTTGTGTCGACGTGACGTAGGCGTTCCATGGGTACTCCCTCCTCAGAAGGAGATGTTGAAGCCGGCCACGATCTGGCGGCTCGGAGGAACGCTGAAGAAGTCGGCGCCGATGGCCAGGTTGTTTCCGTCGCCGAAGGTCGACGACATCTCCGGATCGGTCCCGCTGTAGCCCGTCAGGGTGAAGACGTTCTGGGCCGCCGCGGTGAATCGCACGTTGGAGGCACCCATCCGAGCCGCGAGATGCTGGGGCAGCGTGTATCCCAGCGAGAGCTCACGGAGCTTGAAGAAGTCGGCATCCTCGATGTTCGTTCCGTAGATCCGCTGCTCCGCCACGTAGCGCTGAACGGCAGGGTGGTCCGGATCGTTGCCGTTCGCGATGAGGACGTTGAAGTACTCCTCACCCGTGCGCTGCTGACCCATGTAGGAACGGATGTGGTTGTTGATCACATGGCCCATGGCGAACTGGCCGTTGGCCCGGACCGTGATGTTCCCCCAGGACACGTCCATCCCGAGATTCCCCGTGTGGGGCGGGATGCTGGCTCCGTAGTAGACCGCCGTGTCCGAGGCGATGGGCATGTCGTTCTCGTCGTAGCCCACGATGGTCCGCTCCCACTTCCCGGAAACCGGGTACCCCGGCTGGATCCGGCTCCCAAAGCGATCCAGGGAGATGAGGGGAGTGTCGCCCAGGTCCAGGACCTCATTCCGGTTGAAGCTGTATCCCGCGTTCATGTTCCACGCGAAGTCGGCCCTCTGCATGAGGCTGATCCCGGTGTTCATCTCGAAGCCCACGTTCTCGACCTCACCCACGTTGGTGAGCTGGGTCGCCGTGAGTCCGAGGGACGGAGCGAACCGCTGGTTCAGGAGCAGATCCTCGGTCCGCTGGTGGTATGCCGTCATGTCCAGGGTGACCCGCTCCTGGAAGAGGGCCGCCTCGAAGCCGGCCTCGAACTCCCGGCTCACCTCGGGTGCGAGATCGGGGTTCCCGAAGGTGGAGGCCCGAATCCCGGGCCGCCCGTTGAAGCCCACCACGTTGCCAAAGGTGCGCACGGCATCAAAGGCTCCGGGCTGGGTTCCGGCGGTCCCGAACCCTGCGCGCAGGCGAAGGGTCGAGAGCCAGCTCACGTCGAAGAAATCCTCGTCGGAGATCACGTAGGAGACATCGGCCTTGGGGAAGGCCTGCCACCCGAAGTCGTCACCGAAGGCCGAGGATCCATCCATCCGGAGCCCGACCGTGAAGAAGAGCCGATCACGATGGCCCATCTGGTGCTGAAGGAAGGCGCCCCCGGTGGTATAGTTCAGCTCCGACTCGTTGACCGAGGCCAGGGCCGTTCCACCCAGGGACTGAAGGCCGGGGCTGGCGAAGTCGGTCCCGGTGGCGAAGACCCTCTGATCCCGCCGGACGAAGAACTGCGCCCCTCCGCTGATTTCTGAGGCGAGGGTGGCGCTCCACTCCCGGCTCAGCGCCATTCCGTAGTCGACGTTCACCTGAAGGTTCTGCCGGGTGTTCACCGAGCGCGTGCCCGGACGGTCCGCCTCCCCCGGCGCCGTGTAGTAAGGGAGGAAGGTCGTTCCCTTCTGGTCGATGAACTCCATCCCCACCGTGCCTCGCTGGCTGAACCAGGAGGTGGCCTGGTGCCGCAGGGAGATCCCCGACGTGAATCGCTTCGTGTCATCGATGATCTCGCGCTGGAGCACGAGCGGAACCGGGAGGAAGGCACCGCCCCAGGGATCGCTCTCGGTTCCCCGGGTCGCCGGGTTTCCGGCGTAGATGTTGGTGAGTATACCCCCGATCCAGTTGTCGTTGGGGGGAAGCTGGTTGTCCGTCAGGGAGAACCCGGTGTTCAGGTTCGCCGTGATCCGGTCCGTGGGTCGTACCTCCAGGTTGAGGCGCATGGAGGTCCGCTCGAACTCGTTGTTCGGGAACGACCCTTCCGTGTTCGTGTGGCTGAGGGAGGCGAAGTAGCCGAGCTGTTCCACCCCACCCCGGATCGAAGCGTTGTACTCCTGGTGTAGCCCGGTCTTCAGGAGATCGTTGGGGTCGGGGTACTGGGGATCGGGGTGCATCCGGAGGAGCGGGGAGGCCAACTGACTTGCGCCAAGGCGCGCCCCCACGTTGTAGGTGGTCTCTCCGGGACGCCCGCTCCGGGTGAAGATCTGGATCACCCCACTCGAGGCCTCACTTCCGTACATGGCCGTGGCCGCCGAACCCTTGATGACCTCGACCCGGGAAATGTCCTGGGGGTTGATGTCGTTGAGGCGACTCACCGCCTGGCCCCCGGTACCCACCATGTTGGTGTTGCCCCGGTCCAGCCGGATCCCGTCCAGATAGATCAGGGGCTGGTTGTCCTGGGTCAGCGAGGTGATTCCGCGGAGGATCATGGGGCCGGCGGAACCCACCGTCCCACTGGAGGCCAGACTGGTGACTCCGGCCTCACGGCCTTGGAGGGCGTCCTGGAGACGGGTGATCGGAGCGTCCTGTAGCCGCGTCTCGATATCGATGCTCGCGATGTTGGTGCCGCTCGTGCGCCGACGGGTTTCACCCGCGGGGGAGCCGGTCACCAGGACCTCGTCGAGGTCGATGGCCTGCCGTGACAGGGTGAAATCCACCGTGGCGGACTCACCGCTGGTCACCGTGACCTCTTCGGTGGCCTGCCGGTATCCAATGAACTGCACCTGGACCTGGTGGGTCCCGGCCGGAACCGACGTCAGTTCGAAGGCCCCGCTGGAGTTCGTGAGGGCACCGATGTTGAGCGCCGGGATCGAGACCTGAGCACCGGCCAGAGGCCGCTGGTTGGTCTGATCGCGCACAACTCCGGTAACGGTGCCGGTCTGATCGATCTCGTCGACGGCGGCGGCGGAACTCGCCATCCCTGGGACCACGGCAGAGGCGTGAGCCTCCCCTGCCATGGCACCGAGGACGAAAAGCCCCGCTGTGAGAACCTGTAGCGTTCGCTTCATGAAACACTCCGGAGTATTCGAACTTCATCAATCCCGACCCGGAGGGCGATCCCCCGGATCCCTGTCTTCGTCGCCCCACCTGCTCCAGCCCTTCAACGATCTTCAGGCTGGACGGGAACCTACAGGTGGCTTCCTCGAGCGTGTCGACCCCAAACGATTCGATCTGAAATCCAACGGTCCTAGGGGCTTGTCGAGGATGGTCCCGCGCGCACCCCGGCCTCAATCGAGTGCCAGGACTCGAAGACGTACGGAAAATCAAGAGAGCCCGGATCGAGGGGGGGGCGCAAGTCAAACACAATATTTACAGTATGTTTACCCAACTGGCACTGCACACGGACCTTCCCGACACCCCCTACGGACATTCGGAAAGGTCTCACTCGACCGCCTGGACGGCCCGATATCGGCGGACTTCTCGGGGTCGCCGCTCTGTAAGGAACTGACACCAACTGTCGGGGGTGACCGAACTAAAGGCGGCCGGAGATCACTCGAAGGAACTGAGGGGGAGCGTGGAGTCGACCGTGCAGCGAAGGCTGCCCGGATCCGGTGGGCTTGGGTCGTGTGCAAACGTGACGAACGAAAAGATGGGGGCCCGTCTCCATCCGGAGAGGGCCCCCACCCTTCGGGCTTGAAGCCTCGCGGAGATCAGCGGTAGTGTTGATTCGCGTCCCGCTCCTGCTGCGAGACCGGCCAGCGGCGCTCCACACCCCGCTGCTGATTCGCCGAGGTCCACTCCGGTGGCACCAGATTGTAGTATCTCATGTCCTGCCAGCGCCGACCTTCCAGCCAGAACTCCGTACGACGCTCGTACTCGAGCTGGGAAAAGATCTCCTCTGCATCCCCGCCTCCAAAATCCGGCAACCCCGCTGCACCGCGGACCTGGTTGATCCGGTTCACGGCACCAGGAAGGTCTCCGGACTCCAGATGGTGTTCGGCGATGATCAGCTGCGCCTCCTGCCAACGGCTCACGGGGATGTCGTCGTTTCGGCTCTGATACTTCAGCGGCTCGTAGATCGTACGACCCCATCCATCGGTCGCAATCGCGTCCGTGTGCTGGATCCTTGGGTCGCGCTCCCCACTCACCGGATCCACCTGGTTCGCATATCTCGGGTCCATCCCATCATACTGGGACCCCGTAGAGGCCCGGGCATAGAACGAGTTCTGGGTGCCCGGCTGTTGGTAGCGAACATCCAGTCGATAACTCGGATCCAGATTCAAAGCCTGCTGGGCGGCCTGGGCCGCCTGAGTCAAGAGCCCCATGTCACGGTCCCTCTCGAAGTACAGGGACCGCAGCGCCCTGGCCTTCGCGCCGTGGGTCGCGGCTGCGAGGCGGGTCTCGCCAGCCGCACTCGCGATCTGAGCAGCCTGGTCGAAGAGCGGGACGCTGGACTCGAGGATGTCGGCCGGGCTCTGGGGAGGGCCGCCATCGATGGGGATTTCCACGAAGTGCTCGGCGAGCACCACTCGCGACAATGCCCCCCAGAAGTAGGCGTGAGCCATCCGCCGATCGGAGTCGGGACTCGCCAGGAGCCGACCGAGGCGCTCGCGGATGTCATCCGCAACCCAGCGGGCGCGAGCCATTTCATTGTAGCGGGCGTCGTACTGCTCGTTCCACTCGGCGATCGTGCCCTGAAACAGCTCGATCCGAGAGGTCCGGGTCGCATGGTGGGTTCCCTCGTCCGCGATCAGTGCGGCATCCAGAAGGAGATGATCGTAGCCGAGTGAAAACACGCCTTCCGGGGAGTTCCCCAGGGCCGTCCACATGGCCTCGGCTTCCAGCTCTTCGTCTACGATGTTCGTGGGATTCTCCACGTCGAAGAGATCCCCGCACCCGCTCAGGAGCAGGGGCAACAGAAGGAGCCCCAGCGTTCTTCCGATTCCGTTCATGGTCCGGCCTCCAGAGGTATCCACGGTACCTGCCATCGTTCTCCTCTCCACCGACTCGGCGTGCGATGTCGGCCCTGCGCAGGCGCTTTTCACCATGCCCCCCGGAACTGGATTCCGAACCGCTGGGCTCTCGGTGGCCCGTAGTAGTCCACGTTGTTGGTGAACGGCCCCGGGATCGCCGAGGTGCCCGGATCCATGATCCCGCTGTAGCCGGTGAAGGTGTGCAGGTTCCGGCCGGTGAGCGATACGCTCAGGGAGTTCATCCCCAGTCGTGAGGCGAAGTCAGGAGAGAAGGGATAGCTCACGCGTACCTCCTGAAGCCGGATGTAGTCACCATCCTCGGCCCAGGCATAGATGTCCTGGGGATGCTTCGTGCCGTAGGCTTCCGCGATCTCCTGCCGACGGGCGGTAGAGGTGTTGGGATTGGCCAGATCCCTTCGGAATTCATTGACCCGCTCCGTGATCCCCACGGCCTCGCGGATGAGCTCCGTTTCATTCGACATGAGGAAGCCGCCCGCCCCGGAAAAGACCACTCCCAGGCTCAGCCCGTTCGACAGCTCCAGCGTGCTGCGCAGGCTACCGGAGAAGGTGGGGTTGGACTCGCCGTGATAGATGATCGAGTCGCCACCGGCCGCATTCCTGAGGAAGTTGGGCTCCACCTGGGTGAGACTGGTGAACTCATCGTACGAATCCACGGCCAGACTGTAGGGCTGGTTGGGGTCGAGGGTGCGGTAGAGAATCGCCCCGGGCGCAAATCCCTCGGCGATCATGTTGTGGCGCCGACCCCCGGTCACTCTGAAGTCGCTCACCCCACCCATGTCGGTGACCTCCTGATTCACCGTCGAGAACTGGGGATGGAGCCTCCATGTGAATCCAGGACGCTCGAGGGCGGTCCAGTCCACGGACACCTCGACTCCACTGGACTCGAGAGCGCCCAGGTTCAGGAGCTGTCGCTGGAGGAAGCCCTCGGAGGGCGCGGAAGGAGCGGCGAGCAACGCATCCCGCGTCTCCTGTCGGTAGTAGACGACTTCTGCGCCCAGGCGCCCGTTGAGAAACTCCATCTCCGCTCCCCATTCGTGCTCCAGGGAGCGCTCGGGCTGGAGATCCGGATTCCCGAGATTCAGGGGCAGGACCGCGGGGCTGTTGTCCAGCACAGCGATGGGCTCGAAGGTGCGAAGCGCATCGAATGCGCCTGGCTGAAGCCCGGAGGTCCCGAACGCATAGCGAAGTCGGAGGTGCGGCCAGCCCCTGGCCTCCATCCCATCCCAGAAGTCATGATCGGACACGACCCATGAAGTTCCGAACTTGGGATAGAACTGGAATCCGAAGTCATCTCCAAAGGCGGAATTCCCATCCATTCTCACCCCCCCCGTCAGGAAGAGTCGATTCTGGAAGCCGAGCTGCTCCTGAAGGAAGATCCCGGCGTTGATGACCTCTTCGCTGAACTCGTCCACGTGGTAGACCGTCGACCCACCTCGGAACGTTCTGAGACCCGGCGAGGGGAAGTCCATGACTCCGGTCTCCCTGGTCACCCGATCCTCCCAGAAGCTCTGACCTCCCACCACGAAGGATGAGGTGATCGAGGGGGTCAGGTCCACGCTCCAGGAGGTGTTGCCTTCGATGGTGATGCTGGAGCGATGTCGATTGGAGATGAAGCGCTGCCCCTCCATGTTCCGCATCGCCTCGCCGGGTACGATCTCCCGGATGAGTTCTTCATCCACGAGGTTGTAGCCCAGCTGTACCTCCGACCGGATGTTGTCTCGCCACTGGTACATGGCCCGACCCGAGAGGGTCGTGTGGTCGACCTGCTGGTTGGTAGGCGAATTCAGAGCTCCCCGGATCGTCTCGAACATCTCACCGTACTGGCGGAATTCATCCTGAAAGGTCGGATCCGCCAGGGTGAACTCCGCTACGATTCCCCAACCGCCGGGCGCATGGCCGGAGAGGATGTTGTTTCGTGCTACGTTCATGTTGAACCGGGTCTCGAAGCGATCCGTGTGCTGAAAGGCCAGCGAGGTTCGGAGCGAGAGGTTGTCCTGCTCATTCATTGGCATCGGTCCCGCCTCGTCCAACCACCGGGCCGAGCCGAAGTACTGCATGCTTTCGGTCCCCCCCCGCACCGCCAGGTTGTACTCCTGTCGGCCTCTGGCTTCCACGAAGTCCGCCGCTGGATGGTTCGACACGATCTCGTTGGTCTCGGGCACGAACATGAAGTTGCGGGAGATGCGATCCGGATTCGTGTAGAGGAGACCGGCGGAGACATCGAAGGTGAACTGAGGATCTCCGGACTGGCCTCTTCGGGTGGTAATCTGGATCACTCCGCTGGAGGCCTCGGTACCGTAGAGGGTCGCCGCCGCCGCGCCCTTGATGACCTCGATCCGCTCGATGTCACCGGGGTTGATCTGGTCGAGGGGTGACGTCGTGAGTCCGGCCACCTGGGTATGGGTATTGTCGACCCGAACGCCGTCGATGTAGATGACGGGGTCGTTTCGCTGTGAAAGGCTCACGGTGCCTCGGAGCCGAATGGGGGACGACGCCCCCACGTCTCCCTGAGGCTCCACGACCATCCCGGGGATCCGACCCTGGAGAGCCTCGGTCAAGCCACCGGCCACGGACGCCTGCAGGTCCGCCTCACTGACGCTCGAGATGGTCTGCCCGATCCTGCGGCGCTCCTCCACGATACCGACCCCGGTCACGACCATCTCATCGAGGGCGATCGCGCGAGGGCTCATTTCCACGTCCACCCGGACGGTCTCCCCGGCACCCACGGTCACCTCCCGCTGAACGGGGGCGAAGCCGAGATATTCGAACCGAACTTGATGCGTGCCTGCGGGAACCCCGGACAACTCGTAGTTCCCATTCCCGTCCGCGATGGACCCGAGGCCGAGCCCGGGAATCGACACCTGCGCTGCTCCGATAGGCTGCATGCTCTGAGCGTTCGTCACCTGACCGGAGATCGTTCCCGTCTCCTGAGCCTCCAGCGGAACCTGGAGGCCCCAGAGCACGAGGGCCAGAATCGGCAGTAGGATGAAGACCCGGACCGCTCCGTGCGGTCCACCGAACTTGATTGTGTTCATGATTACTTCCTGGTCGGGGTGTAACGAGCGGACGTCCACTCCTTCGCTGAGTGGTCGCTCCTCTCCTCGTCGCAGTCGAGGTTCGTTTCCCTGATCGGGAGTCCAGCGTTTCTCCACTCGGGATCCGGCTCGCGCCCCCACGCCCTCCCGTGTCGGGGGGTGGGCGTGGAAAATGCGACCGTTGACGCGCTTCGGAACTTGGTGGAAGACCTGATCGGGGCTCATGTAGAGAACCTGTAAGATGACCCCTGAACCTTACGGGACGGGGTTCAATCTTGTCAAATATTTGTAAGCACATGGCAGGGACGTGTCCGAAGTGGCAATCGCCTGAAGGTGGGGCGCCCGAAGGATCTCCACGGCGCGACGAGAGGATTGGATGGGCAGGTTCCGACCGACCAGAACGACTTTCCCGCCACGTCCGGCCCTTATCGCGGCTTGCTGGCCCCCTCCCCTCCCCAGTAGGTTTCCCACCGTTCCGTCCGTGCCATCCCCTCTCCGGATTCGGCCCCGCCGTCTGCACGCGTAAGGCGGTCGTAAGGTGATCATCGGACACTCGGGGCCTCTCCCTAAGCGGACCCGTGGTCCCGCGAGCCAGGCCCCACCCCCCAAACCCGACCCCTCCCATGTTCCCAGCCCTACGCCATCTCTCTGTAGCGGTCATCTCACTGGTCGCCGTCACGTTCCTCGGGGTCGCAGAGGCTGGAGCCCAGGCCATCGATCCCCATCCCCACTTCGCCGGACCCCGAGACGGGCCGGTAGAGACCCGGCAATACGGAGATCTGGCAGAAGGCCCCTACGATCGTCTGGTGATCCGAAACGTCATGGTCGTCCCGGGTCATGGCGGTCCTCCCACCGGACCCCACGACATCCTGATCGAAGGAAACGTGATCAGTGAGATGCGATCCTTCGATCCCGTCGCAGCGGAGCGGGCCCGACAGGCCGGAGAGCCCCTCGAGCGGATGACCGGAGACCGGGTCATCGAGGGCGACGGCAAGTACGTCATGCCTGGGATGTTCGATCTCCATTACCACCTCCGAACCGAGCCCATCCCGGTGGAGTACAGCTATTACCTGAAGCTCGCCCATGGAGTGACGACCACGGGCCCCACCGGTGGCGATCGAGGACAGGTGTTCACCCGGGAGCAGGCTCGACTCAGCGCGGAGAACGAGATCCTGGCCCCCCGCATGTTTCCCACATTCCAATGGGGTGTCGGGCCCATGCGCGAGATCGGGATGGACGTGACCCGGGAGGAGGTGGAGGATCCGGCCAACGCCGAACGGCTGGCAGAGGAGATCATCGAACGAGGGGCCCACCTCATCGGAGTGAATTCGCTGTCCTGGAATCCCGACGCGTTCGGCGCTGCGGCCCGGGCCGTCGAAGCGGCGGGCGGGGTCACCACCGTGCACCTTCCCCCGTCGACGCTTTCGGTGGTGCAGGCCCTGGATGCGGCCCGATTGGGAGTGACCTTCATCAAGCACCACTATGGGATCGCCGAATCGGCACTCCCCCGCCGATCTCAGGACTTCTCTCGTGGCTACAACTACAACGACGAGAGCCACCGCTTCCGCGAAGCAGCCCGCGTCTGGGAGGAGGTCGGCTGGAACCCCGAGCACCGGGAGCGGCTCCTGGAGACCGTGGTGGACTCCATGATCCAGTACGGGGTGAAGATGCTCCCCACCATGGTGGTCTACGAGGCCAGCCGTGACATCCTGCGGGCCCAAAGCCTACCCTGGCACGACCGGTACACCCACCAGTCCCTCCTGGAGTGGAACGTGCCGAGCCCCTTCTGGCATGGAGCCTTTCACTGGGACTGGACCCACGACGACGAGGAGAGCTGGCGCTACGCCTTCGACCTCTGGGGCGACTTTCTCTACGAATTCAACAAGCGCGGAGGTCAGATCGCCATGGGCACGGACGACAACTACATCTGGGCCACGGCCGGTTTCTCCAACATCCGGGAGCTGCAGCTCCTCCGGGAGTCGGGGATGCATTCCCTGGAGGTGCTGAGGGCTGCGACGCACGGTAGCGCCCAGGCGGCCCGCCTGGAGGGGTTGGGCCTCGTCCGACCAGGCTACCTGGCGGACCTCATTCTCGTCGATGGAAATCCTTCGGAGAATTTCCGCCACATGTACGCCTTCGGGGCCATCCGCATGGGCGAAGATCAGGCCATGTACCGGTCCCGGGGTATCGTACATACGATCAAGGACGGAATCGTCGTGGAGAATGCCAACCTCATGCGGGAAGTGGAACGCATGGTCGCTGAATCCCGGGTGGGGGCCGATCCGCTGATCACGGAGACGCCCTTCGCCACAGAGGGTGCCGGGGACCGCTGATCACTTCGGGGGAAGGCTGCCCCCCGGTCCAGCTCGCGGCGAGGATCTCAGCCTCGACCAGGTCGGAGGAGGCGGACCGCCTTCAGCTCCCCCGTGTGTGAATTTTCGCCTCCCCCGCGGGCGAAGATGTCCAGGACCCGACCGCAAACCCGGAAGTCACGGGCGTTCCGGAGTGAAAGGAACTTCCGTGATGAGTGGGTTCGCACCTTCCCTGGATGCGGCTACCATCCGAGCGACTTCCTCCATGAGCCTCTCGTTCTCGATGACCACGCCATCTTTGATGGTGTGCACAATGCCCTGACTGCGGTACATCCCACCGTCATCGGCCATTCGGATGGCCCCGAACGAGTACATGTGCCGAAAGTTCTCGGCGGGGTTGCCGTCGACGAGGATCAGATCGGCCAGATACCCCTCGCGCACGAGGCCCAGGTGCGGCTCGCGAAGGGTCTCCGCACTGTTCAGGGTCGCAGCTCGAAGTACTTCGAGCGAGTGCATTCCACTCTCGCGGACCAGTTGGAGTTCGCGGATGTTCGAGAAGCCGGCGGTGGCCCAGATGTAGTTGTCATCGGTCCCCATGGCGACCCGTCCCCCCCGCTTGTTGAACTGGTAGATGAGCTGGGCCCATAGATCGAAGGCGTAGCGCCAGCTCTCCTCGTCGTCGTGGGTCCAGTCCCAGTGATACGCGCCGTGCCACTCCTGACTCGGAACGGACCAGTCGATGAGGGCCTGGTGGGTGTACCGGTCGTGCCAGGGGAGAGCCTGGGCCCTCAGGATGTCCCGATTGGCCTCGTACACCACCCGGGTGGGGAGCATGGTGACCCCGTAGTGGACCAGCGAATCCGCAACGTCATTCAGAAGACGCTCCCGGTTCTCGGGATTCCAACCCGCTTCCTCCCATACCCGACCCGCCTCCCTGAACCGGTGTTGCTCGTTGTTGTAGTCGTAGTTCCGGGGGAAATCCTGGGTGGCGCGAGGGAGGGCCGACTCCGCGTAGGCGTAGTGGTGTTCGATGAAGGTGACTCCCTTTCGAGCCGCGTCCACTGCGTTCACCACGGCGTTCGTCGATGGCGGGAGGTGCACCGTGGTGGTTCCGCCGGCTTCCCATACCGCCTCGCAAACCGCTCGGAAGAGCTCCGGGTTCCAGGCCAGCCCTCCCACGCTGACGACCCGAGCCCCCTGATCGACCATCTGCTGCGCAAATTCGGTCGCAAGGGAAGGATCCTCGAGTTCAGCTCGGGTGGCCTCGACTCCAGTTCCCCACCCCCAGATCGGAAACATCCGGGGCGCCAGGGTCTCGTATCGCTCCGCCGCTTCATGATCGGCGGCCACCTGGTCGAACCTCCCATCCGTGGCGGGAACCGTCGTGGTCACCCCGTGGGCCAGCTTCAGGTAGTACGTGTATTCGAGAGGGATCGGCTCGGTGCGCACGTGGTGGTGGAGGTCGAACATACCCGGCATCACATACTTTCCGTCGCCCTCGATCACCCGGTCGCCATCCAACCGGTCAATGGGCTCGCCTGCCTGTCGGGCCCGCTCCATCGCAACTGGGTTGAAGTTCTGAATGTCCGTGATGACGTTTCCTTCGATGAGGATGTCATGGGGACCGGTGGGCGGACCTCCATGCCCGGGGATGATCATGACGTTCCGGAGAACCAGGCGATCGTAGGGACCCTCAGCCAGATCCCCGAATTGGCGAGTTTCGACCGGCGCGGGCTTCGCTTCGAACACCTGAGGAGCCGGCTGTCCCTCGAGTTCGACCGGCGCGCTCAGCAGGAAGACCGCCAGGAGGACCCCACAGACAGGGTGGAGCACGACATCGCGGAACGTCTCGAGGGGATGCTTCAGGTAAAGGGTGATCATGGAGTTCTCCTCATCCTTCACGAAGTTGGGTCAATCGTTGGCGCGCGGGTTCACTCGACGCCACTCGTGGGACCTGCTACAGCCAGCTCAATCCGCGAACATGAGTCGGCGAATCTGTCTGAAGGTCAGGTCCCCATAGGTGAGCACCTGATCGTGGAAGTTCCGCATCGAGTAGTGTTCGCCCATCCGCATCTCATACTCGTCTCGTAGCTGCCAGAAGGCCCTCTCGCCGATGATCTCACGTCCGGGGGGGCGGGGAGTCTGGGAGTCGCGCTGGACCTCGATGAAGGCGTTCGTGTGCTCCATCCCGATCCGGTCGACGTAGGCCTGTACCGCCTCATCGAAGGTCATCTCTCCCCGAGCCATTTTGAGCTTGGTGAGAATCCGTTGAACCCGCCACATTCGCATCTGAAGGCGAGCCATCCGATGCTTCATGGCACTCACATGGTCGAATCGATCCGTGAAGAATCCTTCCTCCTCCAGAAGCTTCTCCAGGTAGAAGGACCACGCCTGGCTGAAGTAGCCCGTGGAGAGGGAGCGCCGGACGGGTCGGGTGACGTGCTCCCTGGCTGCAGCGATCTGTACGTTGTGGCCCAGCCACTCGTGGTACGAGATCACGTTCGTCCAGTACGGATTGTATGAACGAATTCGGCTGGCCTTCTCTTCGGGGGTCAGGCGATCTTCCAGGGGTGTGAGGATGTAGTATCCCGACTGGCGCCCTGCCACATCGGGGCCCCGCGTCGCCCCGCCGAATGAAAGCGTCCTCCGGGACATCGGGGGAGTCAGGCGGGCGCCGTAGTCGATGTAATCCGGAATCGTCACGACGTGGCTCCCCTCGTTGCGAAGCCAGTCGCTGGCCATATCCACGAAGCTCTGGGCCATGGGGATCACCTGCTCCCACGGAGGCGCTTCCTCCAGCATCACCTGCCAGACCGTCTGGAGGTCTCCACTGGGGTGGATGGAGTCGGCCAGCGCCTCCATCTCGGCCCAGATCTGACGGTCTTCCTCCTCCGAGATCCGAAGCATCTCATCGATGTCGAACTCGTGGAGCTCCTCCTTCACGAACTGGTAGAATTCGATGTACTCCGGGTCCCAGGCCGGAGAGCGGTCGGACCGCGGAAGAAGCTCGGATTCCAGCCAGTCCTCGAACTCGACGACCGCGGCGTGGGCCACCTCCGCGGCCTCCAAAAGCTCCTCACGGAGTGTTGGGTCGTCCACAGGTGCCGTGGGCACGTAATCGGTAAGGAGGAGCCGCGCGTAGTAGGCCTGGTAGATGGCGTTCTCGGTCCAGACCCTGGCGGGATTCGTCAGATTCGACTTTCCGTTCTCCAATACCTCGGGCAGACGCCTCAGCTCTTCTACCGCCTCTCCTACCCCTCGATCCGCGATGGCACCGGGCCGGATGAACAGCCGATTCGTCTGACCGAGTGCGAAATAGCGCACCGGGTGGACCCGGAACAGGCCCACCGTATCGATCTCGAAAACCTGTGTTCGCACCTCGCCCAGGAGGATGTCGTAGTCCACCTGGTCCTGAAGGTCCAGTGACTCGTAGTCGAGTTCCTGCAGCTCCTCGTGGATCCGCCCGTATTCGCGGGATGCCGCCTCGTACTCCTCGGCTGCATGCGTCGGGATCGACACGGCGATGGCGTCCTCCACCAGGCGCCGCAGACGCTGGGGGTCGTCCGAGGTGGGAGCCTCCTGCTCGACCAGGAGGGGCTGATCTTCCCAGACCTCCCCGGCTTCGTCCATCCCGCCGGTCGGCTGCCCGACTCCCAGCGCAGGTACGCAGAGCGCCAGGGCCAGGATCAGGCCGCCCAGCGCCCACCACGAAGGTCGTCCGCCTCCACTCCCCACGCGTCCACCAAACGGGCCGTGCGATCGGACCCTGGAGCTCGAATCAGGGGCCCCCATCAGTATCTGGGGAGGGGTGCATCCGGATCCATGCCACGCTCGACCTTCTGCTGACGCACCATTTCAGCCACGTCCTCCAGAAGCTGTCGAGCATCGTAGACGATCCCGTCCTTGATCGTGTACTTGACGCCTCCCACCCGCTCGGGCTCGTTGTCTTCGTTGACCCGGATCGCCCCGGTTCCATAGAGGGTCTTGAAGTTTTGGAGCGGATTCTCCTCGACGATGATCAGGTCGGCGAGAAGTCCGGCGCGCACCACCCCCCGGTCAATGGGCTCCCCACGGGGCTCCGAGATGGTCTGCGCACCGTGGTAGGTCGCAGCCCGGATCACCTCGAGGGGATGAAACCCGGCCTCCTGGAGATGCTCCAGCTCCCGGATGTATCCAAACCCGTAGTTCTTGTAGATGAACCCGGAGTCAGACCCGGTCACCACCCGGCCCCCCGCAGCCTTGTAGTCGTTCAGAAACTTCTGCCAGCGCCACATGAAGCGTTGCCACTGGATCTCTTCCTGCGTCGTCCAGTCGAACCAGTACGAACCGTGCGCCCTCCGGTCAGGGGTGAAGAACTCCCAGAGCGACGGAAGGGTGTACGTGTCGTGCCACCACGCCTCCCGGTCCCTCATCACGTCCCTGCCTGCCGAGTAGATCGTCATCGTCGGATCGATGATGAAGTCCAACTCAAGGAACTCCTGGATCAGGTCGTTCCATACCTGACTTCCCGGCTCGTGAACCAGGTCCCACTGGTCGGCGACCGTCGCGAAGCGGTGCTGCTCGTCCATGTGGTTGTGATCCACCGGCCAGGGCTGCACGGCGTAGTCCCTGTACATCGACTCGAACAACCCGTAGAAGTGCGTCATCGAGCCCAATCCCACACGAGCGGCGTCGATCGCATTCATCGAGTGAACTCCGGTCTGACCGAGATGGGCCGTGGATCCGAGCCCGTGCTGTGCCGCTTCGTCCAGGATCGCCTCCATGATGCGGGGCTCCATGGCTCCCATCTTGAGCCCGTCGATGCCCTGATCGGCTGCCCAACGCACCCACTCCCGTCCCTGCTCGGGGGTCAGGATCGGGTCTTCGTCCCAGCCGCTTCCCGGTCGCTGGTAGTTCTCGATCCTCGGGGCCACGATCTCGTTGGCTTCGCTTCTCGCCTTCTCTTCAAGGCTCCAATTGAACTCTCCGAGAGACACGCCCCGAACCGTGGTGACCCCGTGAGCGAGCCAGAGCTTGTAGGCGTATTCCGCCTCCGGGTTCTTGGGTTCACCGCCGGCGTGCACGTGCTGATCGATGAAGCCGGGGAGTACGTAGTGGCCGTGCGCATCGATCTCCTCGGTCGCTCCTTCGGGACGTCCATCGGGATCGATGGGGACCCCCGGGTATCCCACCGTGCGGACTTCGACGATGCGGTTGCCCTCGATCACGATGTCCGCAGGTCCCGACGGGGGTGCTCCCGCGCCATCGATCACCGTCGCTCCGCGAATGATGAGCCGCTCGTGAGGGCCCTCCCCTTCATCGGGCCCCCTGTCTGGCGCGGGGACCGTCTGCGCCCCCAGGGAGGCGCTGGAATACAAAGCCAGAAAAAGGATGACAAAGGCGGAGAGGGAGAGTCTCAACCAGGTATCTCCACAGAGAACGCTCCGGGAGATCACCTTGGGGATGCGAGTGCGCTCAGCTTCTTTCATGTTGGCTCCGGTGGTCGGGTCTTTGGAGAAGTTCACAGCGGACATCAGGAGAGACGACGAGAACGTGCCGAGCCGCTCCTACCCTGGACCCGGCAGGCGGAAGGGCTCCTCGGTGATCAGCGGATCCGTCGATTCGGGACGGTATTCATCCACCATCCGGGCGACCTCTTCCATGAGGCGGGAGTTTTCGATGACCACCCCATCCTTGATGGTGTGGACGATGCCCTGGCTCCGACGCATCTCTCCCATCTCGCCCATCCGGATGGCTCCGAAGGAGTACATGTGGCGAAAGTTCTCCGCGGGATTCCCGTCGACGAGAATCAGATCGGCCAGGTACCCCTCCCGTACGAGACCCAGATTGGGCTCGAGTAGAGCCTGCGCACTGTTGTATGTGGCTGAAGCCAGAACCTCGAGTGAGTGCATTCCCGATTCACGAACGAGCTGGAGCTCCCGGATGTTGGAAAATCCGGCCGTGGCCCAGATGTAGTTGTCATCGGTGCCCATGGCGACCACCCCGCCTCGCTTGTTGAACTCGTAGATGAGGTCTCCCCAGAGGTCGAAGGCGTAGCGCCAGCTCTCCTCGTCGTCGTGGGTCCAGTCCCAGTGGAAGGCGCCGTGCCAATGGGGGTCGGGTACGCTCCACTCCAGGAGCGCTCGATGGGTGTACTTGTCATGCCACGGGAGACTCTGGGCCCGCAGGATGTCTCGACTCGCCTCGTAGACCACCATCGTGGGGAGCATCTTCACTCCATAGTGCACCAGCGAATCGGCCACATCGTTCAGGAGGCGCTGCCGGTTCTCCGGATGCCACCCCACCTCCTCCCACACGGTGGCCGCCGCGCGGAACCGCTGTTGCTCGTTGTTGTAGCCGTAGTCGCGGGGGAAGTCCTGAACTCGCCGGGGAAGGGCGGATTCAGCTAGCCCGTAGTGGTGTTTGATGAAGGTGACGCCCATCCGGGCCGCGTCCACCGCATGCATCTGAGCCATGTTCGACGGAGGCAGGTGCACCGTGGTTACTCCCCCCGCCTCGGTCACGGCCCGAGCGGCCGCCTCGAAGAGTTCGGGATTCCAGGTCAGCCCGTTGATCCCCACCGCGCGGCCGCCCGCCTCGATCATCTCGCGAGCGATCCGCGGCGCCTCGGCAGGGTCCTGCAATTCTTCGGGAGTCGCGTCAGCGCCTCGTCCCCAATTCCAGAAAGGATGCTGCCGGGGAGCAAGGACCTCGTACCGCTCCGCGGCCTGCTGGTCGGCCCAGATCTGATCGAAGCGCCCGTCGGGTACGGTCACAGTGGTCGTGACGCCGTGGGCCAACTTCAGGTAATAGCTGTATTCGAGTGGAATGGGATCCGTTCGGACGTGATAATGGAGATCGAACATCCCCGGCATGACGTACTTGCCATCCCCCTCGATCACGCGGTCACCGTCCAGGCGGTCGATGGGCTCTCCAGCCTGACGCGCCCGCTCCAGCGCCACGGGATCGTAACTGCGCATCTCCGTGATGACGTTTCCTTCGATCAGGATGTCATGGGGCCCTGTCGGGGGCCCTCCGTGCCCCGGAATCACCATCACGTTCCGGATCACGAGTCGGTTGTAGGGGCCTTCCGCCAGATCACCGAAATTCGAGGTTTCGACCGGAGGCGACTTGGGACCGAAGGCCCGCGCTTCGATGCCCTCCTGTCCGACAAGCTCCGCGGAACCCGGGATCAACCAGATGAATGCTCCGAAGACGGCGACGAGCCAGAGATTTGTGTGTATTCGCAACGCGAAATGACCTCCGGGAAGGTGGGCAGATCCGCTCTCGAGCCTCCAACAGTAGACGCTCCGACCCCTGTGGCAGGCGGACTGTCAGAAACGCACGAACGTGTTAGGTGGCAGTATACAACACCGTTCCACCGTAAGGCATCGAGGTAGGACCGGGCAAGTCGCGGACTGTCTTCAGCCCCCAGGGGAGACCGAGAGGATTCCCGAAACGCGGGGTCACTTCCGAGGGCGGAAGGAGGAGGGATTCGAGGCCGACAACGGGCCTGTGCGGGATGCAGCAGGCCGGAGACATGGGGAGGGCGATCGAACTGTGATAGTAGGTCGCGGGTGCCCCCTCCCCAGAATCCGGAGGGGGAACTTCACCTTTTCTCAGGGGAGGACCGAGGCGTTCATGACTCGACCTCATCTCCGGACCAGACACGGGAGGCCGGATGAAACGACATCCAGGCGAACCAGAACGAGACGTAGGCTTCCGGGATCGGCTCCAGGCGATCCCCGGCCCTGGGTCCCGAGATGGCCAATCCGTCCATTCGCCACTCTGAATTCGTCTCCTGATCCAGAATCCGGTCATCTTCGACGTGGAAGGTCAGGGACTCCCCATGGATCACGGGGCGAAAGGCCATGGCACCGCCCAACTCCCTGTCCCAGAGGACCACGACCGAGCCTCCCCTGCCCTCCTCGTGAACCACAGCCCTGGATCCGACCGCCTCCTCCTCGAGGGAACCGAAGGGAAAGACGATTCCCTCGCCTCCGCCTTCCTCTGGAATACCAAGGGTTCGCTCCTTCAGAAAACGCGAGTCATCCAACCCGTCCTGGTCGAAGAAGAGCTCTTCGTTCTCTTCATAGTTCCCGTAAGGGTATTGCTCGTAGTTCCGACCCAACTGGAGACTTCCGGTGACGACCCGGGTCTCGGGATGGAGGATTTTCCAGCCGGCCCACGTGACCTCGAAGGAGGGGAACATGGGAAGACGAACGCCGTCGGCAGGTCCGCATCGCGCCTCTCGCTTCATCTGAAACCAGAGGGACGTGGGATCCTGTCTGTCGAACATGATCAGGTTGTTCTGGAAGAGGAGTCCAGACACTCCGAAGTCGACGCCATCCACGACGCTCCGGTCGAAGACGAGACTCGAGCCCGTGAGGGGACAGTAGGTGACCGCCAACTCGAGACCGTTCGGAAAGTCCAGGTTCACGATCTCGTGCCACCAGCCGACGTTGTGGGGGATCGCCCAGGCCTCGCCATCGACCAGAACCCCGATGACCCGATCCGTATCGTCCAGGTACGCCACTTCGGGGTCATCGGCTCCGACGAAAGGAGGATTGAGCAGGGCCGGGATGCCATCGGGAGGAACGCCTCCCGAGACCAGATCGTCTTCCGGAACGCTGCATCGGAAGCCATCGGACCCGTTGGGCGTGGTATCGCCGACGGTGGGTGGACTGGAAGACTCCGAGCAGGCCACCAGGGCGAGGAGGGCCAGCATTGGCAGCAGGTGCCGCAGGTGGGTCTGCGTCGAGAGCATATAATACATGTCCTCTCCGGATCGAAACCAGGCCGGGCGTTTCCACGAAGGGCGCCCTCGTTCAGGAGAATTCCTGCGGGCCTGATCGGGTTCCACCCAGTTCCGATGGAACGACGGTCAGCTCAACATGCTGACGCTTCGCCTCCCCTTTTCAGAAGCTCAACCCGAGGTCTACGAACTCAGCGCGCTCCCTTTACGACCCGACCGTCCTTCACCACCAGGTCGACCGACCGAAGGATCGACATCTGCGTCAGCGGGTCCCCCCGCACGGCGATGATGTCCGCACGGAGACCGGGGGCCAGGGCTCCCACCTCCGATTCGACTCCCATGAAGCGGGCCGGCCAGAGGGTCGCGGCCTGGATCACCTGCATGGGATCCACGCCCCAGCGAACCCACAACTCCATCTCCCTCCAGGTGGAGTCGTTGTGGAACATGGTCGGAATCCCGGCATCCGTCCCGATGAGAAGCTGGACTCCACTCTCCCGGAGCTGTTGGAATTTCGTTTCCAGTCGAGGGATTCTGGAGGGGAAGAGTGCATAGTAGGGAAGTCGTGTGATGTCGTTCAGGGATTGCCGGATCTCCTCGGCCATCTCCTCCGGCATCCCGGCCCGCCAGGCGGGATCGTCCAAGCGCTCCGGAAAGACCTCACCCGTATAGTGCATCACGATGAGAGGAGAAGCCGTCGGTGTCCAGAAGAGCGAGGCGTTTCGCTCCTTCAGCCCGTCCATGATGTCGTCGGGATAGGCGGGAGCGGTTCCGAGGCCTGTGTGCTCGAAGTTCTGGACCCCGGCTCGGAGACCCACCCGAATCTCTTCCATCCGATGGGCGTGGGCGACGACCGGAACTCCCGCCGCCCGAGCCGCCTCCATGACCGCCGAAACCTCCTCCTCGGAGAGCAGGTCCTGATCGATCAGCTTGATCACATCCACCCCGGCGTCCACGAGGTGCTGAACCTTTCCCCTGGCGTCCTGCGGACCGTTCACCCCCCAGCGGTACCGTTCCTCGTAGGGTTGGTACGGGGCACGCTGGATGAATGGACCCGAGATATAGAGGTCGGGCCCCGGCAACGCCCCCTCTCGAATTCCACGCCGGACCTCGAGGAGTTCTTCGAGTGGACCGCCGAGATCCCTGGCGGACGTGACGCCAGCCATGAGGAGTTGCTCCGCGGCGATGGCCATGGTTTCCTGGTGCCGATCCCCGAAGAGCTCGTGCCACCGGGGATAGTCGCCATGCCCCAGGAGTTGGAGGTGTACATGCATATCCCACAGCCCGGGCATCACCGTCATCCCCTCCGTGGAGATCACCGTGGCGTCTCGGGGGATCTCCATCTCGCCCTTCGGGCCGAGGGCGACGATTCGATCCCCTTCCACCAGAATCACCGCGTTCTCCAGCGGGGGGCCACCAAAGCCGTCGAGGACCCTACCTCCAACCAACGCCAGGGACTCGGTCCCCACCTGGGCCGCGAGGGACGTCGGGGCCCAGGCCAGGAGAAGAAGAGGCAGAACTGGGACGTGTTTCAGGAAGGGCCAGAAAGGTCGACGCATGCGGAAATCCTCGGGGTCACGGGAGCGGGGGTTCATCTTGCCACGCCAATCGGGGACTCGACAAGCCGCGGGGCGAACATGCGACAAAGGGGGCCGTCGGGCCGGGATGGGGCCCCACTTGGCCTCGGCCGGGACTCTTTGTACATTTGGATCTACCCTCTACCAGCCTTGTATTCGGGCATCTTGTAGCAGATCAACTGCGAAGGTTTTGAATTTTCATTGTCCTAAGCTTGGACAATCACGCCGTTTCGTCCCGTTTCGCTTCTATCTCCAGAGAGGAGAAGAGCACCTATGAATGACCACAATGGGCATGACCAGACTGGCACCGCCCTCCTGGATCCTCCCGCTTCCGTCTCCGATCCGGCCCTCCAGGCTGGAGAAGCCTCCGAACTTTCCATCGAACCGGCCCGCTGGGAAGACGCCCGGCAAGTCGTTCAGATCATACGGTCGTCGGCCGAGTGGTATGAAGAGTTCGTGGCGCCGGAGGACATGGACGAGCACTTCGTCGACATGGACTGGGCGCGCGAGAATTTCCAGCGCCGGGAGTTCCACGTCGCCCGACTGGGCGGAGAGATCGCCGGTACCATCTCGCTACAGGAGGTGGGCGACGACCATCTCTACCTGGGTTACGTCTATCTCCACACCGACCACGTTGGGAACGGCTTCGGCGGAGACCTCCTGGACTTCGCTCGCGATGAGCTGAAGCGTCGGGGACGCCACTCCATGTTCCTGATCGCACATCCTGAGGCGGTCTGGGCGAAGCGGGCCTACCTGCGATACGGGTTCGAGATCATCGCCGATACCGACGAGGAGGTGCTCGAATGGAACGACGGTTGGCTCGAGCCCTACTACGAAGAAGGGTTCCAGCTCTACGAGTACCGAATCTGACGCCCCCCCACGGGGGGCTGAAATCGTTCCAGCCTGCAGATGGAACGGAAGGGGGATCAGGCGTCCGACGACGTCCGGTCCCCCTTCTTCTGTTGGGAGGGCAGGGCCAGGCCCACGGGGATGAGAACGAGGTAGGCCAGGACCAGCAGGATGGGGGCGGTGGTGATGGACCCGGTGGAGAGGACCCAGAACCCCACGACTGCAACCAGGACACCTCCTCCCACGAGAAGCAGATGGAGAGGGCCGAGCTTCAGACGTCGGTCGGGACCCGAGGGTCGCTTCTGCGCTTCCGCGCGCCGGCCCCGGTTTCGGGGGGTTCCGCGATCCCTGCGGGGCTTCTTCCTGCGTTCATTCACTGGGAGGACCTCACCGGGAGAAGCTGGGTGAATTGTGGGAAGGCGGTGGCCAAGGATCCAGCGGAGGCGATCTGGTGTGGTGACTCGGAGATTCACGACACCGGGATGAGAACTCTATCTAGCCCGCTCGGTGGGGTCAACCGATTCGTCGTCCTCCCGCCGCTTCGGTGGGCCCTCTTCGCGGAATCCTCCGATGGGCGGAGTCCTCGGCGGCTCCCACCAGGCCGGAAGCTCGGGCCCCTCCGAGGCCCGGAGGCGGGCCATCCGCTCCCGATCGCGTCGCCGTCGAATGCGGAACAGGACGAGAAGGGCGACCCCGAGGGCGAGCCAGAACAGGGTGGATTGGGCCAGAATCAGAATGAAGCCGTACCGACCCTTCACGTACTCCAGCCACTGGCGTTCAAAGGTTCCGGTGGTGACACCGAACGTGCGACGGAAGGAGTCCTCGAAGTCCCGGGACTCCCGCCAACGTTCCAGAAACACCTCCATCCCCCGGGTCCCGGATTCGCGGACCAGGTATTCCACTGCGGTGGCAGAGAGAAGGTAGGCGATCTCCGCTGACGCCCTGTCGCTGGGCCAGACCAGACTCAGGGAGTCCAGCGGCGGCGCTCGCCCCCCGGCCAGGATGAGTCGAAGCCTCCAGGCCTCCTGCACGTTCCATCCCCCGGAGGACCACTGGGCGTATCCCTCGTCGAACCAGCGAGGGATTCGAAGTCCCGACAGGTAGTCATGCAGACCCAGATGAGCCCATTCATGTCGCACCGTCCGAGATTCGGACTGGAACCCGTCCCAGGGAGTCTGAAAGACCGGTAGGACGATCCGATGATATCGGGGAATGGCCACCCCGGCTCCCCAGTGGGGAGCTCGTCCCCCTGTGAGGGCGACCCATCGAGCCTCGTCCGGTGCCAGAAATAGGACTGCCCTTCGAGGATATTCCGGAGGAATCCCGGGGAGCACGGGCCGGGACTCGACGGTCCGGATCACTCGCTCGGCTCGCCCCCTGTGCTCAGGCCAGAAGACGACCTGAAGGCGCTCCCCGAGTTCGGGCCGGTCCGACGTCAGCACCAGTGCGCTCTGGATCTCCGGGACCTCCGGAGGGCGTAGGAGGGAGTCCGAAGTGGCCTGGGACTCCTGAACGGCCACAGAAGAGGCCATGGCCAGGAGGAGGAGGGCGTGAGCAAACATGAGCCCATCCTTGGAGAGTCAGGCTTCAGCGAGAAGGGGGAACCCGAAGGTGGTCAGCGGCCCGTCCGGGCTGCAATCGAATCCAGGTTCGTTCGTACCACCTGGTTGTCAGGGTTCAGCTGCAGCGCACGCTGCCAGAGCGACCGAGCCGTTTCCCGATCCCCTTCCTCATGGAAGAGCTTTCCCAGCTTGAAGTAGACCTGATCTCCCAGGTCAGGCTTGAGGCGCACAGCGCGCTCATAGTGGGCTCGAGCGCTTGCCCGGTCACCCCTCCGAAGGGCTAGGTCGCCAAGATTCCGGTGGGCCTGGGGAGGCGTCCCGCTCTCCCCGACCGCCCGCAGGTATAGGGCCTCAGCGGCAGCGGTCTCGCCGCGACGCTCGAGCACCGCTCCCAGGTTCACCAGGATCGGACCCGACCACGGGTGGTGGGCGAGCCCTTCCCGCCCCACCCGAAGGGTCAGTTCCATCTTCCGCCCGGCCTCTGCGGCCAGGACGAGGTACGCGTAATACATGGGGGGAGGGACCTCGCCTTCGGCCAGTACCTTCCGATAACGCTCGAACGACTCCAGGGATTCCTGGTATCGCTCCAGCTTGCAGAGAGCAATGCCCCGGGCCAGGTGTAGCCCCGGATCGTTTCCATGGATGGAGGTCGCACCATCCAGAACTTCGAGGGCGTCGGGAACCTGACCCAGGACCTCAAGAGCCAACGCCCGGTTTCGAAGACGGGAGTACTCGCTGCCGCCCACGGCGTCCGCTCGGTCCAGGTATTCGAGGGCCTCGTTCGGGCGCCCAGTCCTCAGCGCAATCACGGCGAGTCGAGAGAGGGCCTCCTCATGCTCGGGTTCTGATTCCAGAAGCCCCTGGATTTCCCGCTCCGCCTCCTCCCACATCCCCGAAGCCTGGAAGGCCTTGCCCAACTCCAGATGTCGACGGGCAGGAGAGTCCTGCGTAGCGGTGGAAACGTCGATGGAGCCCTCGCCCGTCCGTTCGATCCAACCTTCGCGAACCATGTCGTACAGGGCCCGAGCCACCTCGAAGCCGACCATCCCCGCCTCTCGGGTGACCTCGCCAACCGTTCGCTCCCCGTCCACCAGGTCCAGAACTCTGGACTGCTGGGAACTGAGCTTGCTCCCCTTCATCGATCGCGGGTCCCGGACGACCTTGAAGATCGCCTGGGGAGAGGGAACCTCTTTGCGGATCTGGGTCCACTCGTCCGCCCGTCTCGCCCCCTCCAGGAGGAGGATTTCCGCAGGAATCGAGACGCGCATGGGGATGGATTGATCGGGCGATTCGCCGCTTCGGAACTGGAAGGATCCCTGTTCCCAGCCGAAGAGTCGGTAGACCGACTCCTCGACCTCGATCCGGGCGAAGCGCTCCAGATCGGCCCTCTCCAGTTCTCCTCGATCCATCAGGATGTGGCTGTAATGGGTTCCGGACTCGTCCGCGGCCTCCTGACGGGCCCTGTTGAGGGCTTCGCCGGTTACTGCATCGTTCTGAACCAGAAGTTCTCCCAGCCGCTCCGGACGATTCAAAACCGTGGCGTGGATGACCACCCCATCTTCGAAGAAGACATATCCGAAGTTCGATCGGTCGGTGACCGAAAGACAGCCGGTCTTCCGGCCCATGGCCAGGAGCTGGCAGATATCCGCAAGTCCCACATCCTTGAGCTGACCTTCAATCGCCATCTGGTCTCCTTGGGACGAGGTCTCCATCTCCTGAAGCATCACAGGCCCACACGCCAATGGCAAAAGCCACTCGCCTTCTCCGCTCGAAGCAATTCAACTCAGAACCCCTCAACGATCCGATCCTCGACCGAAGGCCAATCCCAGATCACTCGCTCTCGGGACGGGGACCAACCACCGTCAGGGGACCTCGAGTCTGACGCCGGGCGTCGTGCAGAGGTCTGACGCGGCTCGCCTCCGTCCTGGTCGGGCTCATCTTCTCCTCCGATCCGACCCACCCCGGCCAGCTCTCGGAGGACTGCCAGATCGTCGTCGCCATCGGAGTCCTCCAGGGGCGGAGCAGTCATCGGGCCGGCCGGAGCTACCCTGGCCCCGTCGGGCAGGGTTGGAGTGGCGGGAGACGCATCCCCGGATCGGGACGCTGAATCCGAGACCTTGACGGCCGAGCGCATACCTGCCGTGGACACGTCTTCTTCGGGTCTGGAGGGGACACCGATCCCATCTCCCTCGGGTCGGCTCCAGTCCGGCAACCGCCCCTCCCCCAGATCCAGAACCAGCCCCCCCTCGAATCGAGATCGGAGGCGGTCGTCCACCGCTCGAATCGCGCTGGGGGCCCGGTCGCTGGCAAGGAAGATCCTGGAGTTCCGCCGGCGGAGGGCTTCGAAGAGATGGAAGAACTCGTCCTGGGCCCGCTCCAGGTTGGCCAGTTGTTCGAGGTCGTGGAGCAGGAGCACCTCCACGGACCACCATCGCTCCCGCCAGGCCCCGGCCACCCCGTCGGAGATGGCTCGAATGAACTCCTCTGCAAAGGCGGATACCGAGATCAGACCGACCCGAGCGTCTGGATTTCTCGCCAGATGGGTTCGCCCCACGGCCTCCAGCAGTCCCAATGCGAACGCGCTGTCCGTGGCATGAAGATAGAGAGGATTGTAGTCGGGACGGTCCGCCCGGAGCAGGCGATCGGCGGCTCGGAGAGCCAGCGCGGGGACGGTTCCCTCCAGATCTTCAAGGGTCGGGCCCTCTCCAAGGTGGGTGAACGGCCGATTCCGCTCCCTGGCGGAAGCCAGAAGCGCCTCGGATTCCTCCAGCCGGTCAGGGTCCTTCAGGAGCGTTGCCGCGGCCTCGGGCCAGGGGTTTCCCAGGAGGTCGAGTTGCTCGCGGATCTCCCGCATACGCTCCGTGTCCAGCCGAAAGCGTCGCAGTACCTGTTGCCAATCCCGGGGCTCTCCACCCGACTCGAGAAGACGATCGAGCCGCCGGGTGACGAAGCCGGCACCCTCCGCCTCGGCTCGTGCCGCCTGAACCCCCCGACGCCATTCAGGTTGCGTGCCGGAACGAGGGTCGGAGGCGGTTCGGACTCCGCCTCCGGAGCCCACCGTGCCCACGACCGAAGGGAGCTCTTCAACGGACACGGGTCGTCCCTCCAGCTCCTGAAGCACGAGCACCCGGTTCAGAGCTCCCTGGAGTTCCCGCACATTCCGAAAGGGCGTTCGGGCGAGAGCCTCAGCGACCCCAGGCTCAAGCATACCTCCTCGCGCCTCGGTCTTCCGGTGAAGGATGGCCACCCGGGTTTCCAGGTCCGGCGTCCCGATGTCGACGATGAGACCGCCGGAGAATCTGGACAGCAGGCGGGAATCCAGGCCGTCGATCTCGGAAGGAGGTCGATCGGAGGCCAGGACGACCTGCCCCCCGCGGGCGGTGATCCGGTCCAGGGTTCGAAGTAGCATCTCCTGAGCCTGGCTCTGGCCGGTCAGGAATTGCACATCGTCCAGAAGGAGGATGTCCAGCGCCTCATACCTGGAATGGAGGTCCTGATCCTCTCCTCGTTCCAGGGCCTGCGTCAGCTCTCCGAGGTGGACCTCGAGGGGCTGATAAAGGACGTTGCGTTCCGGGTGGTTCTTCTGGGATCGGTGCGCGATGGCTGACAGGATATGCGACTTTCCCAGGCCCGAATCCGAGTAGAGGAAGAGGGGATTGTAATTTACCCCCGGGGAGTCAGCTGCGCGCCGAGCCGCGGCGGCGGCCAGCCGGTTGGCGGGCCCCACCACGAACGTCTCGAAGGTGAGTCGGGGATCCAATTCCATGGTCTTCACACACTCCCGATGGCGACTTCTTCCACCATGCTCTGCAATCCCGGTCGCTTGCCCGTACACCGGACGTCTTTGGAGGTCACGACTCCGACTCCCATCCGGCCTCGGCTCGTGCCCACTCGGCCACCTGGGCCAGGTCCGGCGGAAGAGGCGACTCGAACCGGACGACCTCACCGGTCCCGGGATGCCGGAAGGCCAGACGGTGTGCATGGAGGAACTGACGCGGTGTGCGTCGAGCCAAGGACTGGGCGAAGGGTCGGATCGATCCGCTCATTCCAGCCCCCCAACCCGCACCGTAGAGCTCATCGCCGACGATGGGATGGCCGAGGTGGGCGAGGTGGACCCGGATCTGATGCGTCCGCCCCGTCTCCAGGCCCACCTCGAGGAGTTCGGCCGCCGGCCACGACTCCAGGACCCTCAGGTGGGTCACGGCACGTCGCCCCCCCTCGGCGACCACAGCCATTCGGCGGCGATTCGCGGGATCCCTGCCCAGCGGAGCGTCCACCTTGCGGGGACTGCGGTCCAGATGTCCCCAGGACGCCGCAAGATAGAGCCTCCGAATTCTCCTGGCCCGGAGAAGATCGGAGAGGGCTCGATGGGTTTCATCATCCTTCGCCACCACGAGGAGCCCAGAGGTGTCCTGATCCAGCCGGTGAACGATCCCCGGACGCATGACGCCCCCGATCCCGGACAGATCCGTCACATGATGGAGCAGGGCGTTGACCATCGTACCGGTCCGATTCCCCGGCGCGGGATGCACCACCATCCCGGGAGCCTTGTCCACCACGAGGAGGTGTTCGTCCTCCCACACGATGGAAAGGGGCAGGTCCTCGGCTTCGGCTCGAGCCGGGGCCGGAGCGGGAATCCGGATGCGGACTCGATCTCCTGGGGTCAGGGGCTCGGACTTCCGAGGCAGGGTCCCGTTGAGCTGAATGCGCCCCTCGCTCACCAATCGGGCGATACGGCTCCGGGAGAGTTCGATCTGCCCGGCAAGCCATGCGTCCAGGCGCTCTCCTTCCCCTTCGACCGGGACCACCAGCTCTCGCTCTTCTTCGGTCACGATCTGGAGGTCCCCGCCCCAGAGGTGGTCGACGAGGGCTCCTGCGAAGCCTTGCGAAGCACCAGGCGGACCCGAGTGCCGTCGACATCGTCCTCGAGTTCTGCATCCCAGTCCGATGCGACCGCCGTGCCGCTGGCCAGGTGAGTCAATCCCAGGGCCAGGGTCTCCCCGGAAATGAAGTCCCCGTGGCGCTCCACCGCCCGAGCCACCTCGTCGGGCCCCTCCACACCCAGGTGGATCCGGTCGGTGATCTCGAGACCGGCGTCCTTTCGGAGGCGCTGGGTACGGTTCACCAACTCCCGGGCCATGCCCTCCGTCAGGAGTGCTTCATCGAGACTCGGGTCCAGGGCCACCGTGAAGCCCTCTGCGGACTTCACCACCAGGTCTCCCTCGGCCTCCTGTTCGATCTGGAGCCACTCGGGCCTCAGAGGCGTCGTAGATCCGTTCACCTCCAACTCGACCACCGTACCGGCTTTGAAGGCTTCGAGTTCCTCGGAGGCGAGGTCCCGGATCGCCTGCCCTGCGGCCTGACTGTCCTTCTGGAAGTGGGGACCCAGGACTCGGAAGTCGGGCCGGGCGACGAGACGCACGAGGGCGTCGGCCGAATCCAGGAAGCGAACCTCCTTCACATTCAACTCCTCCTTGAGAACATCGAGGAGTTCGGGTCGAATCGACGTGGCTTCCGGAAGCACGGCATGAAGGCTCCCAAGGGGCTGCCGGACCCGAATGCGTACGTCCTCCCGGGCAGATCTTCCCAGGGACACCAACTGCCTCACCTGTGCCATCTCCCTTTCCAGAACCTCGTCCAGGCACGCGTCCGAATGGGTGGGAAAGGTCGCCAGGTGGACGCTCGCGTCGGAGCCCAGGGCTCGATGGAGCCAATCGGCCACAAACGGCGTGACCGGGGCCGTCATGCACGCCACCGCATCGAGGGCCTCCCACAGGGTGCGGAAGGCAGCCCGACCGTCGGAGTCGTCCGTGTGACCCCAGAAGCGCGGTCGGGAGCGACGGACGAACCAGTTGGACAGATCTTCGTTCAGAAAATCCGCCACCAGGCGGTAGGCCCGGGTGAGCTGGTACTTCTCCAGCTCGCGGCCCACATCCCTGACCGTGCGGTGGAGCCGGGAGAGGAGCCACCGGTCCAGCACGGTCCGGTCTCCCGGCTCCGGATCCACGTCTGACGGCGCCCAGCCCTCAACTTCGGCGTACAATGCGAAGAACCGGTAGGTGTTGAGCGCCGTGTCGAAGTACTTTCGGGTGGACTCTGCGACCCCGTCGGGATCATACCGCTTCGCGGCCCAGGGATTCGACACGGTGATGAGGTACCAACGCAGTGCGTCGGCACCGAATTCATCGATGGCCTCCCAGGGGTCCACGGTGTTCCCCTTCGACTTCGACATCTTCTGCCCTTCGGCGTCGAGGATGAGCCCGTTCACCATTACGTGGCGATAGGCTGGGCCCAGGTCGAGCATCGAGGCAATGGCCAGGAGGGAGTAGAACCATCCCCGGGTCTGGTCCAGGCCTTCGCAGATGAAGTCGGCCGGAAAGTGGCGCCGGAAGGCCTCTTCGTTCTCATGAGGCCAGTGCCACTGCGCGTAGGGCATGGCGCCGGAGTCGAACCAGACGTCCAGGACCCCTGTGGCCCGTCGCATCGTGCCGTCGCCACTGGGCGACGGCCAGGTGAGTTCATCGATGAAGGGCCTGTGGGGATCGAAATCGTCCGGAAGTCCCCCGACCTTCTGGCCCAGCTCCTCGAGGGAGCCGATCCACTCCACCTCGGTGGAGTCTCGATCGTTGATCCAGACCGGAAGAGGCGTGCCCCAGAAGCGGTCCCGGGAGAGGGCCCAGTCCACGTTGTTGGCCAGCCACTCCCCCATCCGTCCCTCACCCACCTCGGGTGGGTGCCAGGTGGTCTTCCGGCTGTTGTCCAGCATGACGTCCTTCAGCCCCGACGTGGCGGCGAACCACGAATCCCGAGCCATGTAGATCAGCGGGGACGAACAACGCCAGCAGTGCGGATAGGAGTGTGATTTCTCCTCGATACGGAAGAGGTTGTCCTCCTCCCGGAGAAGCTCCACGAGTGGCTCGTCGGCCTCCTTTACGAACAGTCCGCCGACCTCCGGGATCTCAGCCCGAAACCTCCCGGCGTCGTCCACGGGTCGCAGGAGCGGAAACCCGTGCCGCTGACCCGAGGCGTAGTCGTCAGCGCCGAAGGCGGGGGCCATGTGCACGATCCCCGTTCCGTCCGCATCCGATACGAACTCTTCCGGGACGACCCACCACGCCCGTTCCGCCTCCTCCTCTGTGACCGAAACCAGGTCGAGGGGGCGCTCATAGCCCCGTCCGACCAGCTGACTGCCGGAATATCGCCGGAGGATCACTGCGTCTTCTCCCACGACCTCGGCCACCCGGCTCTCCGCCAGCACAAGCCGCTTCTCCTGCCACGCCACCTCGGCGTAGGTGAGGTCTTCGCGGATCGCAAGCGCGGTGTTCGACGGTACGGTCCAGGGGGTGGTCGTCCAGACCAGGAAGCTCCGACCCTCCGGGTCTGGCGCCGCGCCATCGTCATCGAGCCAGGGGCAGAGGAAGAAGAGGGAGGGGTCCGTCACCTCTTCATAGCCCTGAGCCACTTCGTGGGAAGAGAGTGTCGTACCGCAGCGGGGGCAATACGGCACGGATTTGTGACCCTGGTACAGGAGCCCTCGGTCGGCCAGCATCTTCAGGATGGCCCAGACGGACTCGATGTAGGAGGTCTCGTAGGTCACATAGGGACGGGAGTAGTCCAACCAGTACCCGATCCGCTCCGAGAGTCGCTCCCACTCCTCCTTGTAGGTGAAGACCGACTCCCGACACACCCGGTTGAAGGTTTCGATCCCCAGCTCTTCAATCTCCGGTTTCCCCGAGATTCCGAGCTTTCGCTCTGCCTCGATCTCCACGGGAAGCCCGTGGGTGTCCCAGCCGGCGATCCGGGTCACACTCCGCCCCTGCATCGTCCGGAAGCGACAGACCAGATCTTTGATCGTCCGGGAGATGATATGGTGAAGCCCGGGCTTTCCGTTCGCGGTGGGCGGGCCCTCGTAGAACACGAAGGGCTCCCCGCCGGAGGTCGCCTCCAGGGTGCGTTCAAAGAGGTCATCCTCACGCCACTGGGCGAGGAGTTCTTCCTCCAGGTCGATCAGAGATTCGGGCGCCTCGGGGTAGCTCATGCGTCGCTGGGTGGGGTGAGAGATCAGGATCGGGATCGGGGTGGAGTCGGGACGTCCGCCTCCTGTGGTTCGGATGCGTCTGCATCCTCCCCGTCGGGGAGATCGGCGTCACGGGCCTCGTCGAAGGACATCCCCCGAGTCTCCGAAGTGTAGGGCGGATCCGACTCCACCGAGAAGGAGTAGTTCGGCTCTCGGGCTTCTTCCTCCTCCAATGCATCCATCTGCCGCTCGAGGGCTCTTCGCAGATAGCGGAGGAATCGCTGGCGGTCCCGCTCGAGTAACTCCAGGGACTCTCGGCTCTCGTCCACCGACCGGGACACCTCCTCCCGGATACGGCGCACCTGATCTTCGGCTCGGGCCCGGATCTCCCGCGCATCCTCCTCGGCCGCTCGGATCATCAGGTCCGCCTCCTTCCCGGCCTGCTCCCGGATCTCCTCCCGAAGCTCCTGTGCGGTGACCAGAGCTTCGTGGACCGCGCGTTCCCGGCCTTCCTGCCCTTCGACCTGTTCCCGGAGGCGGGCAACCTCCTCGGACAGGTCGCGATTCTGGCGCACCAACTCCTCGAGGCGCTCGGATACCAACTCCAGGAACTGGTCCACCTCGTCCGAATCGTAGCCCCTGAGGCTCCGATGGAAGTCGCCCCGCTTCTTTCGAACGTCGAGCGGCGTGAGGTCGATCATCCGGGCCTCTCCCCCAGGAGTACGGTGCCGAGGCGCACCATGGTGCTTCCTTCCTCCACAGCCAACTCGAAGTCGTTGGACATCCCCATGGACAGCTCGTGACCGGTGTATCCCTCCACCGTACTGTGAGCCTCCTCCTGGAGCTCCCGGAGCCCCCGGAAGGTCGCCCGAAGGACCGACTCGTCGTCGGTGTAGGGAGCCATGGTCATGAGCCCCTTCACACGAAGCGAGGGGAGTTCCAGGATACGCCGGATCTGGACCCTGAACTCCTCGGGCGAGAAGCCGTACTTGGCATCCTCCCCGGACGTGTTCACCTGAACGAACACGGGAAGGGGCTCGCCGGCTTCGGGGGCCGTCCGCTCGAACCGCTCCGCGAGCTTGAGAGAATCCAGGGAGTGAAGGACCTGGGCGGTCCCCCGGATCCGGGGGGCCTTCCGACTCTGTACATGTCCCACCATGTGCCACCGCGGACGGGGGTCGTCGGCCAGGGCCGCTCGTTTCCGTTCCAGCTCCGAGACCCGATTCTCGCCCAGATCCTCGACTCCCACCTCCAGGGCGGCCTGTAACGCCTCCAACGGGTGACCCTTGGTGACCGCCATGATTTCGACGGAGTCGGCGGAGCGACCTGAGCGCTCCGCCGCAGCCCCGATGGTTTCGCGGACTCTGGCCAACCCTTCACGAAGCTGAGCCTGGTACGACTTCATCAGGTGTACCGCAGTGTCCGACATGGTGGAACCCGGATTGAAACTGTTGAACGTGAAAGCCCCGCCGGCCTCATCGAGTGGCCGGCGGGGCTCGTACCGCTCAGGGGCGAGCAGCCGCTCAGCGAGTCTGGAAGGTAATGGGAATCTGGATCCAGACCGGAACTCTCTGGTCACGGTTCAGGGCGGGCGAGAACTCGAAGGCCAGCGCCACGCGCTCGGCTGCCTGGTCCAGGGCGGTGTGACCCGAACTCTCGGCCACCAGCACATTCTCCACCTCTCCCTCTTCGTTGATGAAGAAGTGCATCACCACGGTGCCGCCGATACCGGCATCCCGTAGTGTGGATGGATACTCCCGCTGGAGCACCCGTCCGATCTCGGCCCGGTTCCGGACCTCAGGGGCCACGGTAAAGGGCGTAAAGGTGGGTTCCTCACCGATTCCAGCGCTGCTCTCCGTGGGCGGTGGGGGCAGATCGTCCGGCAAGTTGTCTTCGAAGGTGGTCGGCGAGATCGTCACATCGTCATCGATGGTCGCCTCGGACACCACCGGGTTCGCCGGGCGCTGGATCTGCTCGGGCGGGGGCGGAATCTCGATCTCAGGCGGCAGGTCCACCGCCTCCATGTCCTCCATGGTGAACGACACGTCGGCCGCTCGGAGGTTCGGCCAGAAGGCCATCAGGACGAAATGCACGAGTACGGCCGCCATCATCGAGCCCCAGAACCAGGACCCGAACGAGCGCTTGAGGCGATCGTTGGCCGTATCGAAGGTGTCGAACCCGCTTTCGTTCGGCGTTGTGGTCGGTTCAGTGCTCATCTTCTCTCCCTCATCATGCGGCGCTCGAGATCCGTGGCGAAGACCACGTAGATGGCTCCTGCCTGCTGGATCTCTCTCTGCACCGCGTCTACGAAACGGTAAGGCACTTCTGCGTCCGCTCGAAGCGAAATCCGAAGCCGCCTACCTGATTCTACCCACCTGGGCGCTACAAGCTCCGATACGTTCTCCATCGGGACGAGCCGGTCATTGATCCAGACGTCTCCATTCCGCTCTACCCAGATGTACATAATGTTGTCGCGCGTCTCATCGATCTGCTGGGTGGCCTCGGCTTCAGGCCACTCGATGGGCCGGTCCGCCTCGGTCCGGAAGACCGTGGTCACCATGAAGAAGATGAGAAGCAGAAAGGCGATGTCCGCCAGCGAAGACGAAGGGATCTGGTCTGATGCCTTCGACTTCCGTTCGAGTCCTCCACCCTTGAGTGGCATCGATCAGCCCTCCCCCATCTGAAGCGAGATTCTTTCGGCGTTCGCCATCTGAAGCGCGTCCAGAACCTGGACCATGTAACGATGTGCCGCTTCCGGATGGGTCCGAACCCCGGCGATCAGGTTGGGGTTCTGAGACACTTCGGTCCTCCAGACCTGCTGGATCTGATGCGGACGATGGAAGGACTCGTTCTGGCTGTCTCCCCGCCGCACACCGACCGACCCATCGGGGTTGATGGTGATGTGGAGGATGTTCCGCTGGGAAATCTCCACCTCCTCCTGCTCTTCCGGAAGGACGATGGGCAGACCCCGGTCTTTCGGGAACACCGTCGTCACGAGGAAGAAGATCAGAAGAAGGAACGCGATGTCCGCCATGGATGCAGACGGAATCTCGTCACTGATCTTCGACTTCTTGTTCAGAATCGCCACGCTTGCTCCTTAACTTAGGCGCTGACTGTGATGTTGTACCACTTCGGCGAAGGCAGGTTCCAGCTTTCGACAGGCAGAAGCACTCAGCCTCCAGGCCGATCCTTCTTCGCCGAGTCGTCCGGTCCTGGCGCAGGAGGACTCACGGGGTCGGCTCCACCCGCAGGTGGCTCGCTGACCTTGGTGCGGATCTGGGTGGGCCGGCTCGACCCCACCATCTCCAGGTCCCCTCGACGTTCCATATCCCAGATCAGATTCAGGAGCTGCTGGGTCCCCTGCTCCATGTCCAGGATCAGCTTGTCGATCCGGGTCACGAAGAAGTTGTAGCCCACGTTGGTGGGAATCGCGATGAGCAACCCGGTCGCGGTGGTCAGAAGAGCGACTTTGATACCGCCGGCCACCAGAGTCGGATCCACGTCGCCCGCCATCTCGATGGAGGCGAAGGCCATGATCATCCCGGCCACCGTCCCCAGGAACCCCATCAGGGGAGCTACGTTGGCGATGGTGGCCAGAATCACCAGGCCCCGCTCGAGAAATCCGAGCTCGATGGTACCGGTGGTGTTGATGGCCTGCTCCAACTCGTCCTCCCGCACCTTTCCGTCCTGGATCCGACGCAGGCCGGCCAGGAGGATGGCCGATGTGGGGCCCGGGGTCTCCACGCACCGCTGGATGGCCTCCTGCAGGCGACCCTCATCGGTGAGTTCCCGAACCTCCGCCAGGATCTTGTCGGTGTCCCGGTGAGCCACCCAGAGGGTATAGGCCTTTGCGAAGATCACGCCCAGTGCGACAAGGGAGCACAGTACGAGGGCGTACATCATCAGCCCCCCGTCTGCGAACAGGGTCAGAAGGTTGTATTCAAGGTCGTCCAAGCCCAACTCCTTTGGGAGAGGTCAGCGAAGCAGATTCACGGCCCGCGTCACGGTTCGACGTATCGGTATGATTCGGCGGCAATGTACGGGCGGGTTCCCGCCCCTGTCAACGAAGCTGGAAGAAACCATCTTGGAACGCCAGATGTTTACCTTGCGATCCCCGCCGGCGGCGGCTGGAAGCTCCTCAGCGCTCAGGAAATACACCGTCCCACACACCCTGACAGTGAGACCCCTGCCTGCGCCACCGGTTCCGTTGTGCCCGCCTGCAGTGGAATCAGGTCGTGGTGAGGAATCGCAGGCCCTTCTCCTGCCCGGGAAGGCTCCCCTCCAGCATCTGGCGGAGCCGATCCAGTGCAACTCCCACCTCCATTCGTCCCCCCTGGGCGACAGAGATCCGCGACGTCTCCTCGCTGACCACGATGACGAAGGCGTCGGACTCCTCCGAGAGCCCCAGCGCCGCCCGGTGACGGGTGCCCATGGACTTGTCCTGCAACGGGGTCTGGGTGAGGGGAAGGATGGCGCCCGCGGCCTTGATCACATCGCCCACGATGATGACGGCACCATCGTGGAGCGGGGAATGCGGAGTGAAGATGGTCGTGAGCATGTCGGAGGATACCCGGGCCTCGACAGGACTCCCGGTGGATGCGAACTCATCGAGCCCCATTTCGTTCTCCAGGGCAATGATGGCTCCGGTTCCGGCCCGAGAGAGCTGTTCCACCGCATCGACGATCTCGTCCACCAGAACCCGGCTCTCCATGCGGGCGAACATTCGAAGCATTCGGCTCTGCCCGAGCCGCGCCAGCGCGGCCCGGAGTTCAGGCTGGAACACGACCAGCGCTGCGATGGCGCCGTACTGAAACAGCGTTTCGAGAAGGGTGCGGATCAGGGAGAAATCCAGGAGCCGGGCCATGACGTAGACGCCTCCCAGGAGGCCGACCCCCAGGATCATCTGCATGGCCCGCGTACGCTGCAACAGGAGGAGGATCCGGTACGTCAGGACGGCGACCACGAGGATCTCGATGAGATCGGTCCACCCCGGCCACAGAAACCGGAACTGCTCCCAGATTGCGCTCACTCGGCAGACCTCTTGGCTGGACGCGCCGTCACCCCTCTACCTCCCATTTCTCAACCCCTCCGGCAAGGGCGGGGTCCGTCTCGTCCGCAGAACCTGGCGCAGGAAACCCGTCCACCACCGCTCGAACCACCGCGAGGGCTTCCACGGTCTCCCGAACATCGTGGACCCGGAAAATCCTCGCTCCCCGCTCCCACGCCAGAGCGCAACTCACGGCCGAGGCGGTGACACGCTCCTGGACGGGAAGGTCGAGAAGGGCTCCGAGGAAACTCTTCCTGGAGGTGCCAACCAGAAGGGGGAGCCCGAGGGACTTCAGCTCTCCGAGCCGATTGAGGAGCTCGAAGGACTGGGCCGGCGTCTTGGCGAACCCGATTCCGGGGTCCACGACCAGCGCCTCGCGATCCACACCTTCCTCCAACGCCCGGTCGACCGACTGGGCCAGTTCAGCGAGGAGGTCTTCCACCAGGTCCCGGTAGGAGGTATGCGCACCCATGTCGGCGGGCGTGCCCCGCATGTGCATGAGAACGAGGCCAGCTCCACTCCGGGCCACCACCGAAGCCATGGCCGGGTCGTGTCGCAGACCCGAGACGTCGTTCACCACGACGGCGCCGGCGTCCAGGGCTTGCCGGGCCACCTCGGCCTTCCTGGTATCGATGGAGAGGGGTACCGGGAGTTCGCGAGCCAGGAGCTCCACGACCGGAAGGATCCGTCGGAGTTCCTCGTCGGCAGGCACGGCTTTGGCTCCTGGCCGGGTGGACTCACCTCCCACATCCAGGATCCTCGCGCCGGCTTCCACCATGGATCCGGCCCTCCGAAGAGCGGCCGTGGGGGTCGCCAGCTCCCCACCGTCGGAGAAGGAGTCGGGGGTGATGTTCAGCACACCCATCACCAAGGGCGGGTCCAGGGAAATCGAGCCTCGAGGCGTGCGCCAGTGGAGGGGTGTCGCCGGAACCGTCGTCATCCCCGGGAGGCATCCGGGTCCGGATCTCTCCTGGCCCTGCGGGCGGTCGGACTCGGGAGAGACGCGGACTCGTCCTCCTCGACCTCCGGGGTGGAATCTTCGTCCGCGGCGCCAACTGCCGTGCCGGGACCCTCGGCCTCCCCACCCGCAGTCTCCCGGATCTCCTTCTTTCCGTCGTCACCTGCTTCCGAGAGACTCGGGTCCGGGCTCGCTCCGGGCTCGGCGGACGTCAACGGAGGCTCTCGCTCAATCTGCGGCAGGGGCTCGCCGTCGCTCAGGAGATCGATCTCATCCCGGTTCAGGGTCTCCCGCTCGAGGAGGGCCTGGGCGATCACTTCGAGCAGCTCCCGCTCCCGCTCCAGAACTTCCCGGGCCCGCTCATGGGCTTCGTCCAGAATTCGCTTCACCTCCTGGTCCACGAGCTGGGCCGTGTGCTCCGAGATGTCCCGCTTCTGGGTCATCTCCCGGCCCAGGAAGACCTGGTGGTCCGAATCTCCGATGGCCATGAGACCCACGGCGTCGGACATCCCGAACCGGGTGACCATCCGTCTCGCCATCTGGGTGGCCCGCTCGATGTCGTTGCCCGCCCCGGTGGTCACCTTGTCAGGCCCGAAGATCATCTCCTCGGCGACCCGTCCTCCATAGAGCATGCAGAGCTGCCCTTCGAGCCAGTCCTTGGTGTAGGAATGGCGATCCTCCTCCGGAAGCGATGCGGTGATCCCCAGGGCCCGGCCCCGGGGCACGATGGTGACCTTGTGGATCGGGTCCAGTCCCGGCACCCTCAGTCCGATGACCGCATGGCCGGCCTCATGATAGGCGGTGAGCTTTCGCTCGTTTTCCGTAAGGACGAGGCTGCGTCGTTCCGTGCCCAGCATGATCTTGTCCTTCGCACCCTCGAAGTCCGCCATGCTGACCGTCTCGGCATCGCGACGGGCGGCCAAAAGGGCCGCCTCATTGCAGATGTTCGCCAGGTCGGCCCCGGACAGGCCGGGGGTTCCCTTGGCGATGACCTGGAGATCCACATCGCCGGCCAGGGGAAGCTTTCGGGCGTGGACCCTGAGGATCATCTCGCGGCCCTTCACGTCCGGAGCATCCACCACCACCTGTCGATCGAATCGACCCGGACGGAGAAGGGCGGGGTCCAGCACATCGACCCGGTTCGTGGCCGCCAGGAGAATCACCCCTTCGTTGGCCTCGAATCCGTCCATCTCCACGAGGAGCTGGTTCAGGGTCTGTTCCCGCTCGTCGTGGCCTCCACCCAGACCCGCTCCACGGTGGCGTCCCACGGCGTCGATCTCATCGATGAAGATGATGCAGGGAGCGTGGGATTTCCCCTGTTCGAAGAGATCGCGAACACGCGAGGCCCCGACACCGACGAACATTTCCACGAAGTCGGATCCGGACATCTGGAAGAAGGGTCGCCCGGCTTCACCCGCCACCGCCTTGGCCAGAAGGGTCTTTCCGGTCCCGGGAGGACCGACCAGAAGCACTCCCTTGGGGAGGCGCCCGCCCAAGCGGCCGAACCTCTTGGGATCCTTCAGAAATTCGATGATCTCCTCCAGTTCGTGCTTGGCCTCGTCGGCGCCAGCCACGTCGTCGAAGGTGACCTTCGGAGTATCCGGCGAAATGAGCTTCGCCTTCGAGCGGCCGAACTGAAAGGCCTTGTTGCCTCCTCCCTGCATGGTACGGATGATCCAGAACCAGAAGAGGATGAGGATGATCCAGGGAAGGGCCGTGATCAGGAAAGTCCACCAGGGGGTCTGTTCCGGCTCACCGGTGAGAATGACCCCCCGTTCCTCCAGCTCCTCGATGAGGCCATCGCTGATGGGGCCCAGGAGGTGGGTCTCGAACTCGGAATACTCCTGCCCGTCACGCTCCAGGGGACGACGGAATTCCCCCTCCATGGTCACCCCTTCGATCACCTTCACCGAATGGATGTTGTCTTCCGCGAGCTGGGTCCGGAATTCCGAGAACGAGAATTCGTACTGCGGATCCTCCTCTCCTCTCAGAAAGTTGAACAGAAGAAGGGGAAGGAGGACGAGGAGCATCCAGAAGGACGCCGCCCTTGATAGGCGGGACCATCCCGGCGTTCCCTTGTCCTGTCGCTTCGAATCGCGATCAGCCATCGGATGATACTCGCTTCGTGGGGGGCAGCAGGCCCGGGCCCTCAGATACTCGCGATGAAGGGAAGGTGCCGGAGATCTCCTGCGTCATCCAGACCATACCCCACAAGGAACTCGGCGGGCGCATCGAAGCCCACCCAACGGATCTCGGGATCCTCCTTCACCACTCTCTTGTGAAGGAGCGCGCAGACCTCGAGGCTGGCCGGGTCCCGACCCTTCAGGAGCGGAATCACCCGCTCGAGAGTGTTGCCGCTGTCGATGATGTCCTCCACCAGAAGCACGTGGCGCCCTTCGATGGGAGTCTCCGGGTCGTAGACGAGTTCGACGGTGCCCGAAGAGACCCGTCCATCGCCGTAGCTCGACGCCACCAGGAAGTCCACCTCGAGGGGAAGTTGGATCGCTCGCACCAGATCGGCCAGGAATATAAAGGACCCCTTGAGCAGACCCAACACCAGGAGGGATCCGTCACCGGGATAGTGGTCCGTGATCTCCCGACCCATCTCTTTGACCCGCTCCGCGATCTGTTCGCTGGAATATACCACCCGGCGCAGATCCCTCCCTCCGGCCTTTCGGACTGCGTCTCGAACGGTCGTCTCCATCAATTCACCTTCTCTCCAACCTGTAGAGTGAGACGCGAACCCTCCACCTCTCGATCCCCGAGGGGTTCTCCCCGAAACCATCCCGGAATCCAGAGCACGGTGCCGGAGTCATCCACGATCAGGACCAGTTCCGAACGTAGATGCGCAGGGATGCGCAGATCCCCGAAGATCTTTTTCAGCTTCCGGCTGCCCACTCGGGTTCGAGCCCGATCTCCGGGTTTCCACCGTCGAAGGGTGAGGGGAAGCCTGATCCGATTGAGGGGGAAGGACGCCTCGTGCACCCCTTGCTGGAGCCCATGTCGATCCGGGCCCTGAGCCGATTCCGGCGTCCCCACTCCTCCTTGGAGGACGGGCCTTCCTGGAAGGGCCGGCCCGCCTCGAAGGACCGGCGTCCCCAGGTCCCGAGGACGACTCGTGACCCTCCACCTGACCTGAATCTCCCGCCCGGCGATCCGGGCGCTTCCCACCCCCGATGTGGGAGGGACGTCGAGGGTCAGGGTTCGATCCGGGGACTCTTCCTCGATGCCCCGATCCGATCTGCCCGACCCCCATTCCACCTCGATGGAGTCGAAACTCCTTCGGAGGATCCTGCCCCCGGCCAGCTCCAGGCGGGCTCCACTGCGGGCAGTCCTGATAAACTCCAGGGTCGCACTGGTTCCTGCCTCGCTGAGTGGTGCGCCCGTAGAAGCGAGCACCTGACGGAGAAGCAGCCCCTGCACCTCGGGGGCCCGTGCGAGGAAACCGTCGCGCCGGAAGGAAACGAACTCGGGCCTCCGGTCTTCAATCATCTCGTTCAGATGAGGCTCGAGAAGCAGGGCGAGCCCCACCTGAGTTCGTCGGGAATTCCGGCCAAGCCTCAGGAGGCTCTCCCTGGCGCCGGGGTGAACCTGGAGCAGGCGAGGGAGAAGGTCATGTCGCAGGCGGTTCCGGGCCGGGGCCAGGCTCTGGTTCGTGGGGTCGTTGCGACCCCTCAGGCCCCGGGGCGCTGCGTACGCCTCCAGAGCCTTACGAGGCTCGTCGAGGAGTGGACGAAGCACCCCTGGCGCCCTCCGATGGCGCATGCCCCCCAGTCCATGGATCCCCGTCCCGCGGAGGACCCGAAAGAGGATCGTTTCCACCTGATCATCGGCGTGGTGGGCGGTAACCAGCGCCGAAGCCCCCACCTCGACCCGAATCCGATGGAGGAACTCGTAGCGCAATCGTCGAGCCTCGGCTTCGCTGGCGGGAGCCACGGGGGCTCGAGCGGTCCTCAAAGGAACTCCCCAGGCTCCGGCCAGCCCCGCCACCCACCGTGCGTCACCCTCGCTCCCCGACCGCATTCCATGGTCAAAATGGGCTGCTGTGAGCTTGAACCTCATCTCCGGGAGGGAGAAGCGCAGGAGGTGCAGGAGCACTGTGGAATCCAGGCCCCCGGAGAGCGCCACCACAAGGGGGGATCCGGGGGGAGGCCAATCCCCTTCCCTCCACCGGGTGGCCAGCCGGTCCGAAAGCGCCTCCGAACCAGATTCAGGGGAGCCTCCTCCTTCGACGACGTTCACGTTTCGGCGAGCCCGGGAGGGAGAGCCCGCCCGGTCCCCTCGTGGAGAACCCTCGCCAGAAGATCCGGGCGATCCGTCTGGATCCCGTCGGCGCCCCATTCCACGAGGGTGCTCATGATCTCCGGATCGTCGACCGTCCACACGTGGACGGGGAGATTCCGTCGATGAGCTTCCCGGATCAGGTCGGGAGTCGTGACCTGACGTCCTTCCCATCGCCAGGGGATCTGCAGCGCGTCGGTCCAGGGGGTGTACGGCCCCCCACCGGGGAGCCGGTGGGAGAAATAGAAGAGACGGATCTGTCGGCGGGAGGCCGAGACCGGCCCCTCGTATCCGAGCCGGTCGGCCCGACCCGACTCCTCGGCCGAGGCCAGGAGAACGCGGTCCCGCGCGCCTCTCTCACGCACCATCCGGACCAGAAGAGGAGCGGCCTCCGGGTCCTTGGCGTCCACGTTGAGTCGGGTATGGGGAAATCGCTCCAGGACCTCTGAGAAGAGCGGAATGCGAACTCCACGGCCCAGGAACGAAGTCCGGCCCTCGAGGTCCAGGAACCTGGCTCCCGCGTCGAGGTCTCGGAGCCTGCCGGTCGAAAACTCCCGGACCGGACCCGAGCCGCTTGTGGTTCGATCCACCGTGGAATCGTGGATGACGACCAGCTCCCGGTCCCGCGTGAGACGGACATCCATCTCCAGGACATCGGCACCCCAGAGCTCCACGGCTGATTCGAAAGCCTCCAGAGTGTTCTCGGGAGCCAGGGCCGCTCCACCTCGATGCGCAAAGAGAAGGGGAGCCCCCGCCATGTACGGGTGGCCCGGCCGAGGCTTCATCGCCGCTCGGCGCCTTCCCCCCCGGCTCCGGCGGACTTGGCGGGGACCTCGGGCCCCACATCCTCCGGTGAGACACCGTGATACGTCAGGAGCACCTGATCCAGGAGTTCAGAGGTCATGCGGAGCGCCTGTTCCTCCTCATCCCCTTCCTCCTCCACCTGACCCTCCAGCTCGAGGACTCGTTCGGCCAGGAAGCGCAGAAAGTCCTCTACGACCTGGGGGCGAGGCGCCGGGCCCACGGGGGAGTCGTCGGGGACCTCGGTCAGGAGAAGCCCACGGACGAAGGCCAGGACTCCAGGGAAGGTGAGTTCAGTGAGAGGTCCTCCCTCCAGTTCCTCCTCGCCCGTGACGTTCTCCCACTCCAAATCGTTCCAGTAGAGTTCCTCTGCTTCTTCGAGCAGGTAGCTCCTGCGCTCTGCAGTCAGGGGGGAACGGTCGGAAGCGGGGGTCTTGAGTGCCCTTCCCACCGTCTTTCTGAGGGAGCGGCGGCGGGCCTCGATGAGGTCCTCGGGAGTTCTCGTATCGTCAGTGCTGGCCATGAAAACGCGGGATCGCTGGATTGAGGGTCTGTGGGTCGGACGACCCAAGCGACCGATGTCGGGAGGTCAGGAAGAGCCCTCCGGTTTCGGTCCCGTTCGAATGGGGAAGATACCCCGCACCCGCCCCGGGGCAAGGAAGCCACCCTGGGGCCGCAGCCCGACCCGTCCCCTCAGCTGGCTGTGCCCATTCCGGGAATACCGATACATTTTCCGTCCATTCAAGGTCCGGGACCGTCCGGGCCACCCCCTGTGTCAGGGGATGGCCGAATCCGGTTCCGACAACCAGAGCGGCCACCGTGTCGAATGAATCGAGTTGGACCAGGGGGGTCCAGGAGCGGAACCGGAGCCGGTCGTGGCTCCTCCGACTTCCCATCCTCATCTGGTTGGCCCTCGAAGTTCGAACGTACCTGCGGGATCCCTACCACGCCCCTCTCTGGGACGGCATGAACCTGGCTTTCCACGAGATCGGGCACGTGGTCTTCCTGCCCTTTCCCGAATTCCTCACGGTGCTGGGCGGGACTCTCCTGCAGATCCTCATTCCGCTTGTGGCGGGATGGATCCTGATCCGGCAGAAGGACGATTTCGGCGGGGCGGTGGCCCTCTTCTGGCTCGGGACCAACCTCATGGGCATTGCCGTCTATGTGGGGGATGCCCGGAGCCAGGCGCTCCCTCTGGTCTCACCCTTCCCCGGCGAGATCGTGCACGACTGGAACTACATCTTGGGTACCCTGGGGCTTCTTGAATCCGACGCAAGGATCGCCAGGCTCGTCCGAACCCTGGGATATACCTCGCTGCTGACAAGCGTCCTGGTCGGAGGATGGATGCTCCTCGTCATGGGCACCGATCCGGTGCGGCGTCGGAACCGGACTCGTAGACGAGACCCAGGCCACGGGTGGGCGCGTGCCGGAACGCGTGCTGACGCTCGGGACGCGGCCGTGAAAGCGAAAGGCTCACGGACCTCCCAGACCCGGGTGGGGCAGAGTCCGGACACGCCCGCGGAGAGAAGAGCTCCCCCTGCCTCGCCGGAGCAGAAGGGGAGATCCACACCCCATCTTCCCCCCTCCCTGGCCGAGGAGGACCGGAGCTTCGCCCGATGGTGGGCGCAACAGACGGGCTCTGTTGAACGCCCGTCGCCTTCGGCAACTCCATCGGACGAGGAGACGGAGTTTCCCCTCCTCCCCGACGATCTGGTGCGTCGTTCCCTCCGGGAGATCCCAGAAACGCCTGACGAGACCTCGGCCGACGAGAACGAGAGCACACCCGCCCGGAGCGCGTCCATTGAGCTTCTCGAAGAGAGAGCCCGGAGGGGGGAATTGAGCCCCACCGAGCTGCGCTTCCTCCACTGGCTCCGCAGACAGCGCTAGAAGGCCGTTGAAGAAGGGGGGGCGCGGCGGCACGGAGTCCCCCAGGGCGTTGGGCTGGATCAGCGCGTGCGGCAGAGTTCAGCCAGGAGGGAGAGCTCCTGGAGGTGTGGGGCGCTGCGGGGCTGCCCCCCGGCGACGGAGAACGCCTCGGACATGATGGCACCGCTCTCCGAAACGTGTCCGAGCCCAAGGGCATGACCCAATTCATGGGCCAGCACCCGAATCAGATGCTCCTCATCCACGAAGTGATACACCTCGATGGTCCGATCCAGGGCGGTGAGCCGATCGCCTCGAATCTGGTACCGCTCCCGGAACACGCCCGATTCCACCCCGTCCAGTCCCACGAGATCTTCCAGCTCCCCCGCTCTTCGGTTGAAGGCATCGACGTCATGGTTGAAGGCGTCGGCCTCCCGGGCGAGCTCGCCGCGAAGTCGCTCGATCTCCCCGTCGGCCAATCCTCCGCCTTCCCCTTCCCGGGACAGCGTCTCCAGGTGAAGTTGCCGAGCCTCCAGGCGGTGGCGCCGAGCCTCCAGGTCCCGGGAGGTCCGTTCCAGGTCCCGCTCCCCTTCCGCACGAGCTCGGGCTCCGTCCAACCGCTCGTCGAAGACCAGACGGATGGGCATGCCCTCCGCATCCTCCTCGAAGAGCCGAGCTCCGAACGCCTCCTCCCAGAGTCCTGCCGCCACGCGCACCGCCTGGGTCACCTGCGCCACATCCATCCCCAACTCCGCGTCCACCCGGTCCACTCTCCAACCCATCGGCACGTCACAGGGGAGCACGGACCCCCCCGTATCCTCGAACAACCTGTCGGCAGGAATCGCCCGCGCCGACTGGAAGTCAGGAGAGGGTCCCCGGACCAGGATCCAGACCAGAAGGCCCAGGGCGAGCAGAAGGAGAAGACCGCGCACGGCTCGAGTGTGGTGAGTCGAAGATTCGACGGAGCGCCGAGGGACCCTGCTCGCGGCGCTGAGGTCGGAGGGAGAGGGGACCGGAGGCTGGAGACTCGATTCCCGGATGCCACGACGGCCTCCCAGGATTCCCAGGAGGCCGTCGCAGGCGGGCGGTGGATGTGGACTTCCGCACCACCCCGTATCGCTTTTCAAGTGCCGGAGGAGGGACTCGAACCCCCGACTCGCGGATTATGATTCCGCTGCTCTAACCAGCTGAGCTACTCCGGCTGAATGAGCCAGAAAGGCTAGTCTCCGGCCAGGGCCATGTCAAGGACCCAAAGGGGCAACCCACCCACTCGGGTCCGGTAGCCCCGCTGCATCGACAGCGGCGCACGCCAGTTCGTCAACGGTCCTCCTCGGGATGCGTCGCTTCACCACCCGCGAAGCGGTAGAGGATCTCACCGTCGCGGATCATTCCGAACCTCTCCCGGGCCAGGGTCTCGAGGGTCCGGTCGTCCTGTTCCAGGGAGTCGGCCCGCAATCGCAGTGAATCGGCGCGATGGTTCATCGCCTCGAGCGTTTCCATGGCAGCGAGCCGTTCCCGGTCCACGTCCAACGTATCCAGGAGCGAGTACTCCCCCCCGAATACCGCATAGTATCCAGCTACCAGGAGCACAGCCGGGAAGATGAGACGTCGCATGGACTTCAGCCCCAGAGGTTCGATCCGGGGTAGCGGGCCCGGTCGCCCAGCGCCTCCTCGATCCGGAGAAGCTGGTTGTATTTGGCCACCCGGTCGGTCCGGGAGGCACTTCCCGTCTTAATCTGGCCTGATCCGGTGGCCACGGCCAGGTCGGAGATGAAGACGTCCTCGGTCTCGCCCGAACGATGGGAGATGACGCAGCGATATCCGGCCTCGTTGGCGAGGTGGATCGTCTCCAGGGTCTCGGTGAGAGTACCGATCTGGTTCACCTTGATGAGGATGGCATTCCCCACTCCCTCCTCGATGCCTCTCCGCAGAAAGCTGGGATTGGTCACAAAGAGGTCGTCCCCGACGAGCTGCACCCGGTCGCCCACCCGATCGGTGAGGGCCTTCCAACCGCTCCAGTCGTTCTCGTCCATCGCATCCTCCAGCGAGGCGATGGGGTACCGGCCCACCCAGTCGCTCCAGAATTCGGTCATGGCCTCAGGGCTGCGCCGTTCGCCCGAGGACCAGTGGAAGACGTACTCGCCGGAATCGTGGAATTCCGATGCCGCCGGATCCAGGGCGAGGAGAATGTCCTCTCCAGGACGGTATCCGGCTCGCTCCACTGCCTCCAGCACCACCTCCACCGCCTCCTCGTTGGAGGCGAGGTCGGGAGCGAAGCCACCTTCGTCGCCCACTGCAGTGCTTCTTCCGGCTTCGGAGAGCACCCGCTTCAGGTGGTGGAAGATCTCGACACCCATCCGGAGTCCCTCGGAGAAGGTGTCCGCACCCACCGGCATGACCATGAACTCCTGGAAATCCACATTGTTGGGTGCGTGGGAGCCGCCGTTGAGGATGTTCATCTGGGGCACCGGGAGGATGTGGGCGTCCTCTCCTCCGAGGTACCGGAAGAGGGGCTCCCCCCTGCTTCTGGCTGCGGCCCGCGCGGTGGCCAGCGAGGCTCCGAGGATGGCGTTGGCTCCCAGGCGTCCCTTGTTGGGTGTCCCATCGGCCTCGATGAGAGCCCGGTCCACGCCTTCCTGTTCCTGCGGGTTCCGACCCTGGAGGAGACGATGGATCTCGCCGTTGAGGTTCGCCACTGCTCCGGAGACTCCCCTGCCGAGATAGCGGTCCTCGTTGCCGTCCCTGAGCTCCACGGCCTCGTGCTCACCGGTGGAGGCGCCGGAGGGCACGGCGGCCCGCCCCATGACTCCGGAGCTGAGCTCCACTTCGGCTTCCACGGTGGGGTTGCCCCGGGAGTCCAGAATCTGGCGCCCCCGGACTGATCGGATCTCCAGCTCACTCATCCGGACTTCTCCTCGTCTTCGGTGGAAATGGGATGGGAACCGGCTCCCTTCTCCGGGTCGGCACCCACGTCGACCATGAGGCCGGCGATGGCTTCGTAACTCCTGTTGAGGAGCTGATTTCGTTCGGCATGCTCGAGTTCCGCGGTGGGGATGGGACGACCCACCTTGATGCGAATGGTTCCGGGGCGGACCCGGAAGGACCCCTTGGGCATGACCTGGCGGCTCCCGGAGATTCCGAGGGGCACCACGGGAACTCCGGTCTGGATGGCGAGCACGAACGCCCCCTTCTTGAAGACCTGCAGGCGGCCGTCGGGCGACCGGGTACCCTCCGGAAAGAAGATGACGGCCAGAGACTCCTCGCGGATCCGGGACGCGGCCCGCTCCAGCGAGGAGATGGCCTCGGAGCGATCACTCCGGTTCACCGACACGTGACCGCAGGCCTGCCAGGCCGGGCCGAAGAGGGGAATGCGACCCAGTTCCTCCTTGGCCACGAACCGGAGCTTGGCGGGAAGGAAGGCGGTGAGCGCAAAGACGTCGAACCAGGACTGATGGTTGGCGATCACCACCATGGGCTGATTCCAGTCGAGGGACTCGAGTCCCTCAATCTCCACCTCGACGCCGGCCCAACGAAGGAGGGTCCGGGACCAGAGACCGGGGTAGCGCCGACAGAGGCAGGCCAGATTGGGACGTCCGAAGAGCGATGACACGACGATCCTCCCCGCCAGGAACACGGTCAGAACGAGTCCGGCGGAGTAGAGCCAGAGCATCCGGATCACAGCGTTGGTCCCCCATCCTCACGAAAGTGATCGTGTCCACCCCTGTCCATGAGCCGGGGGGGCGAGCCCTCGTCGGACTGGATCCAGACCCCCTCGCCCGGCTCGACCCGGCCAATCCGGGTAAGCGAAAGATCGAATACTTCTTCGAATTCCTCCACCCTGGCCTGGGTCGCGGCTCCTCCGGGAAGGGCGACCAGGAGTTCGTAGTCCTCCCCTCCATGGAGGGCGAGTTCCAGGGTCACCTCGGGGTGGGGATCCACCGGAATCCGGGACTCGTCCAGGATGAGGCGAACCCCTGAGGCGGCCGCCATGTGAGACGCGTCGCCCGCCAGTCCATCGGAGAGGTCCAGGCCCGCAGACGCTCCCACCGTTCGCACCAGCCAGAGGGCCGGGCCGATCCTGGGCTCCGGGTGGGTGTACCGACGCCGGAGCTCCGGTGGCGGAGTTCCACCCCCGCTCCACAGCTCTACGGCCGCGGCGGCTGCACCCAGCTGGCCCGTCACCCAGAGCTCCTCTCCGGCGCGGGCGGTCGAGCGGCGCAGGGGCCTCCGGGTCCGACCGAGCGCCACCACATCGGCCACGAGGCCTGCAGGGCTTCGTGTGAGGTCGCCACCGAGGAGCGCTCCCCCCAGCTCCTCGGTCCGGTCCCGGATGCCCGCCATGAAGCGGTCGCCTCGCTCCTCCCACTCCTCGCCGCCGGGGAGGGCCACCGAGGCCAGCACGCCCAGCAGGCCGGCCCCCATGGCCGCCAGGTCGGAGATGGCCGCCGCCACCGCCCGTCCACCTGCCTCGTGGGGCGTGATCCAGTCCAGGCGGAAATGGATCCCTTCCAGCGCCATGTCGCTGGAGACGACGAGGTCGGGAGCCAGGACGGCCGCGTCGTCGCCCGGACCCACGAGCACATCGTCGGCGAGAGAAGCGTGGGCTTCGCCAAGAAGCCGACGAATCCGGTCGAACTCCCGGCCCGGACCCAACGGAGTGGTCGTCACCGGGAGCCCACGCGGGCGGGGTTCATGCCTTGATCGGAAATGCGGACGCCAGCCCTCCTGCCACGCGAAGCTGTGGAGCTCACCAGGGGGCCGGCAGGTCCAGGAGGAGCTCCGGCGAGCGGTGGCTCCACCGCAAATCGGTCTCCGAACGCCGGGACGTCGGCGTCCCGGGACTCCGGCGCGGTCCCGCCTCCAGGGTTGGATCGTGCACGATCTCTCCGATCGCCCCCGGAAGTCCGCGGATCACGTCTTCAGGAAGAAGGGGGACCTGGCCTGAACGGATCCACATGGCGGCCCGCCCCGTCAGGTGCAACGCCAGCCCTCCAGCCTGCATGGGATTCAGTCCCCGAACCATCAGGGCCCCGGCAACCCCCGTGAGTACGTCGCCCATTCCAGCGGTTCCGAGCTGTGACGAGGCGGTTGCACTGTAGAGGACCGCCTCCGTCGGGTCGGATGAAGCCACTACGGAAGGATTCCCCTTCAAGAGGGTCGCGGCCTGCCAGCGCCCAGCGATGCTTCGGGCCCAGGACGCCGGATCCCCCTGCGTCCCGTCCGGGCCCGGGTCCAGCAGGCGCCGAGCCTCCCCGGGGTGGGGGGTCAGGAGACAGGTTCCGGCACCTCCGAGCCCTTCGTCACCCACCCCCAATTGGCCTCGGGCAAGCAGGGTGAGGGCATCGGCGTCCAGGAGGAGAGGCGAGGAGTCTTCCCGAGCCGAGGGTCCTTCTGAGCGTCGCTCCAGAATCCAGGTCAGGATTCGGGCCACCTCCGAGGTCAAACCCAACCCGGGACCCATCGCCACGGCATCCGCGACCATCAGGGCCTCCTCCAGCTCCTCACCACTCTCCAGCGCCACGTGAACGGCCCCGGGGACCGCTCCCTGGATCAGGTCTCGCAGGACGCGAGGAGTGGCCAGGTGCAGGAACCCCACTCCTGCTCGAAGGGCTCCACGAGCCGACAGGATGGCGGCACCGGCCATTCCGGGGGATCCAGCCACGAGAAGCAGCCGTCCAGCGGCGTTCTTGTGGGTCACCAGCTTCCTGGGGGCCCAGTGTCTTCGGGCCCAACCCGGAGTCAACAAGCGCCCTTCGGACTGATGGGGTTCAGCACCGAACTCCCAGGGCGGGAATCCGATCTCCACCGCCAGGAGTCGCCCGGCTCGTGCCCGGCCGGGATGGAGAAGGGTCCCTCGCTTCGGCGCTCCGAAGGCCACGGTCCAGCGAGCCCCCACCGCTTCTCCCTCGACCGCTCCGGAATCGGCGTTCACCCCCGAAGGAACGTCCAGAGCCAGGATGGGAAGCCCCGTCCCGTTCATCCACCGGATGAGGCTTGCCTGGGGCGCTCGGGGCGCGCCTCGGATGCCGGTGCCCAGGAGGGCGTCGACCACCACGGAGGAGTGGGGGGAAGGCCACGTCGTCCCCGACGCTCCGGAAGAAGAGGCCGCGGGGATTCCCGAGAGCGAATCGGGCTCCACAGCGCCCGGATCGAACCGGACGATGCGGTTGGGACTCCATCCGTGGAGGAGAGGGTCGGGGGTGGTCCGATCCCCGGCCACGAGGAGGTCCACCTCGCGCCCCCAGGCCTGGAGGGTTCGCGCCAGAACCACTCCGTCGCCGCCGTTGTTCCCCGAGCCGGCCACGACCGTGACCCGACCTCGCGGCACGACGTCGTTGAGGATCCGTGCGGCGCTACGACCCGCGTTCTCCATGAGGACCGGACCTGGAACCCCGAGGCGCTCAATGGCCCGGGCATCGAAGGCCGCGGCTTCAGCCCCCGACGGCAGGGCCACAACCTCCCGACCGAAAAAAATCCGGTTCGGGGGAGAGCGTCTGGAGTCGATGGGGACCTCGCGGCGAGCCAGTGGGAGGATCATCGGAGGAGGGACGATCGCCGATTCTCAGCTCCGGCCCATGGTATGACCGAAGGTGATCTCGCCCCCCCGTTCGAGGGATCGTGCACCCCACGGCCTGATCCGGTGGGGAGCTCGGTCAGTCCACGTCCCCCCAGGGATAATCACGCTCGAAAGCGTCTTCGAAGTCGAAGAGGTTGCGGAAGTCATCGGGACGGTCTTCGTCCTCCTTGATCAGGACCCCGGCGTCCACCAGGGCGAAGACGATCTCACCCATGTCGTCGGTGGAGTGGATTCCCCAATGCTCGAGGACGGTCCGGGCCATGGGCCCGAACTCTCGGATCGCCAGGCACCGCACCCCCTCCGCCAGCTCCGTCCCCGAAATGTGACGGGGCTCCTTCAGACCCTCCATCACATGATGGAGAGCGGAGAGAACGAAGACGTACGCCTTTCCCTGGAAGCGGGGGTTCCGCTCCCGGAGTCGATCCAGGATCTCGTCTGCGAACTGTACCTCAGTCATGGACGGAAGTCTGTGGCATCGAAGACCAAAACGCCAGGGGGGGCCTCCTCTTCCCTTCGCTCAACCTTCCAGGAGCCCCGGGTAGAGGGGGAAGTTTCCACAGAGTTCCCTGACCTCTGCACGAACACTCTCGGTGACAGGGTCGGCATCGGGGTTCTCGAGCACCCGTGCGATCCAACCGGCCACCTGAGCCATTTCGGGCTCCTTCATTCCCCGTGTGGTGAGCGCCGGGGTGCCGATACGCAGTCCCGAGGTAACGAAGGGCGAGCGAGGTTCACCCGGTACGGTGTTCTTGTTCACCGTCAGACCCGCCGACTCGAGAAGCTCCTCGGCACGCTTCCCCGTCAACTCCCCCCGGTTTCTCAGATCCACCAGCACCAGGTGGGTGTCGGTTCCCCCGGAGACCAGGTCGAACCCCTGCTCCATCAGTCCCTCGCCCAGAGCGCGGGCATTGGCCACGATCTGCCGCTGGTAGTCCTTGAAGGACGGGTCCAGGGCCTCCTTGAACGCCACGGCCTTGGCGGCGATCACATGCATGAGCGGCCCCCCCTGCATCCCCGGGAACACGGCCTTGTCCACCGCCTTGGCATGCTCCTCTCGACTCAGGATGAGTCCGCCCCGGGGGCCACGGAGCGTCTTGTGGGTCGTGGTGGTCACCACGTCGGCGTGGGGGATCGGGCTGGGATGGATGTCGGCGGCCACGAGTCCGGCGATATGGGCCATGTCGACGAGGAGGATCGCCTCGACCTCCCGAGCAATCTCACCGAAGGCCGCGAAGTCGATGGTTCGCGGATAGGCGCTGGCTCCGGCCACGATCATCCGGGGTCGAAGGCCTTTCGCCTGTTCCCGCAACGCATCGTAGTCGATGAGGCCCGTGTCCTCGTTCACCCCATAGGAGGTGACGTCGTAGAGGATCCCCGACGCATTCACCGACGACCCGTGGGTGAGGTGACCCCCGTGGGTCAGGTTCATGCCCAGGACCGGGTCCCCGGGATCGAGGAAGGCGAGGTACACCGCCATGTTCGCCTGAGCCCCCGAATGGGGCTGCACATTCGCATGGTCGGCGCCGAAGATCTTCCGGGCTCGTTGGCGAGCCAGGTCCTCGGCCACGTCCACGAACTCGCACCCTCCGTAGTACCGCCGTCCGGGCAGACCTTCGGCGTACTTGTTCGTCAGCACCGTTCCCACGGCCTCCAGAACCGCTCGGGACACGAAGTTCTCCGAAGCGATGAGTTCCAGGCCCTCGGCCTGACGTCTCACCTCGGACTGCACGGCCTGGAAGACCTCGGGGTCGGCGCTACGAAGGTGGGCGTAGGGGTCGGTCATGGAGGAGCCTCCGGGGTTCAGACGAAAGAGCGTTGGAGGTGCCGGGCCCGCTGGATCCGGTCCTGCGCGAGTTGGTCCGCCGCCATGGCGGTCGGCACTCCGTCGTCACCGGCCTTCTCGAAGATCCGCAGGAGCGTCAGGAAGATCTCGGTGGCCTTCCGCTTGCTCCGATCCGCGGTCCAGTCGTGGAGTTCGCCGTAGACGTTGATCAGGCCACCGGCGTTGATCACGTAGTCCGGTGCGTAGAGGACCCCCCGCTTGTGGAGGACTTCGCCATGAGCGGTGCGAGCGAGCTGATTGTTGGCGGCCCCCGCCACGATGTCCACCTTCAGGACCTTGAGGGTGTCGTCGTTGATGACGGCCCCCAGAGCGCAGGGGGCGAAGATGTCGGCGTCGACCGAATAGATGGCGTCGGGCTTCGAGGCCTCGGCGCCGAATTCCCGGCACACCCTGTTGATCCGGTCCTCGTCGATGTCGGTCACCGTGATGCGAGCTCCCTCCTCGGCGAGAAGCCCGCAGAGGTGGTAGCCCACGTTCCCCAGGCCCTGCACGGTCACGTGCCGACCGGTGAGGGAAGGATCACCGTACTTTCGCTCGGCGCAGGCCCGAATCCCCTGATAGGTCCCGTAGGCCGTCACGGGCGAGGGGTCACCGGAGCCCCCATGGAGACCGACCACTGAATCCGTCTCCATGCGCACAAACTCCATGTCGTCGACCGAGGTTCCCACGTCTTCGGCCGTGATGTATCGCCCGCCCAGGGACTCCACCGCCCGACCGTGGGCACGGAAGATCATCTCCCGATCCCGAGTTCGGTTGTCCCCGAGGATTACGGACTTCCCACCCCCCAGGTTGACCCCTGCGATGGCCGCCTTGTACGTCATCCCATGCGACAGGCGCAGGACGTCGACCAGGGCCTCCTCATCGGAGCCATAGTTCCAGAAGCGGGTCCCGCCCAGAGCGGGGCCCAGGGTCGAGTCGTGGATCGCGATGATCCCACGATATCCCAGCTCGGGTTCTGACCAGAATGCCACCTGCTCGTGGCCCTTGCTGGAGAGTAGGTCGAAAACCTCCATCCGTTTCGGCTCCCGGTTTGTGTCTGTATGCCGATCGACCTCACGGGCGACCGGAGGGGTCAGGACATCCGCCCATCCCCAAAAATATGAGGCTTCACTGAACTCGATCCCACTTTGACCGAGGGCGTCGAGCGCACCCGGCTCCGACTCACTCGGCTCCAGCGGATTCCCGCACTGTATGCCGCGCCACCAGCATCCTGAGTACTTCGTTGGCCCCTTCGTAGATCTCGGTACCCTTGGCGTCTCGCATGAGACGTTCCACTGGGTAGTCCCTCATGTATCCATAGCCCCCATAGATCTGCACCGCCTCGTCGGCCGTCCACATGGCGGCCTCGCTGGCCGCGACCTTCGCCATGGCCGTCCGGGCCCGAAGCGAGGAGGGAAGCTCCTCCGAGGGCCCACCGTCCCCGTCGACGAAGGCGGCCACCTCCAGGGTGAGAGCTCGAGCCTGTGCGATGCGGATCGCCATGCCGGCCAACTTCTCCTCGATCCCGCCGAAGCGATGGAGGGAGTGGCCGAACTGCTCCCGCTCGCCGCTGTAATCGAGGGCGTGCTCGAAGGCCGCCTGCGCGATTCCCAGGGACTGGGCGGCAATCCCCAGCCGCCCGATCGTCAGGGCGTCCATGGCGATCTCAAAGCCCTCTCCCGGAGCACCCAGCATCGCCTCTCGCGGAAGGAACACCTCGCTCAACCCGAGGGTCACGGTCTCGGATGCCGAGAGTCCCAGGGTGCGATCCCGTCCGACCACCTCGATCCCCGGAGTTTCACGGGGCACCAGGAATGCGGAAATCCCGTCTCGGCTCTCTCCCGTCCGGGCGAACACGAGGAGCAGGCCCGCACGGTCTCCGTTCGTCACCCAGGCCTTCGTGCCGTCCAGAATCCATCCGTCCCCCGATGGTCGAGCCTCTGCCGCCAGCGACGAGGGATCACTCCCTGCATCGCGCTCCGAGAGTGCAAATGCGGCAAGGAACTCACCTGCCGCCAGCGGGGGAAGCCATCGCTCCTGCTGAGCCTCGGTCCCCCACCCCAGGAGGGCCCGGGTCACGGGCCCGTTGTGGATGGAGAGGCTCAGTGCCACGGACGCGTCCCCCCAGGCCAGGGCCTCCAGTGCCGTCAGATAGGTGGTCGCGTCCAGGGCCAGACCCCCATGGGCCTCGGGAACCCGCATCCCCAGAAATCCCAGCTCCGCCAGCTTCTGGAAGATCTCTTCCGGGAGGGCACGCTCGGTGTCCCAGTCCTCCACATGCGGGCGGATTTCGCCTCGTGAGAACTCCCGGGCCATGGCCCGGATCTCGAGCTGCTCTGCCGTAAGCACCGGGGCCTAGCCCTCGTGGTGGTAGAAGCCCCGACCCGACTTCCGACCCAGCCAACCGGCTGCAACGTACTTCCGGAGGAGGGGACAGGGCCGGTAGCGATCATCTCCCAGCTCCCTATGGAGAACCTGGAGGATGTTGAGGCAGGTGTCGAGGCCGATCAGGTCGGCCAGGGCGAGGGGACCCATGGGATGATTCATGCCCAACTTCATCACGGTGTCGATGGCTTCGGCTTCGGCCACTCCCTCCATGAGGGCGAACACCGCCTCGTTGATCATGGGCATCAGGACCCGGTTCGAGACGAACCCGGGAAAGTCGTTTACCTCCACCGGGACCTTCCCCAGAGATCGGGACAGCTCCATGATCGCCTGGGTAGTCTCGTCGTCGGTGGCCAGGCCGCGGATCACCTCCACCAGCTTCATGACCGGGACCGGGTTCATGAAGTGCATCCCGATGACCTTCTCCGGTCGCCGGGTTCGGGCCGCAATCTCGGTGATCGAGATCGAAGAGGTGTTGGATGCCAGAATCGTCTCCGGGGCCGCCGCCTCGTCCAGGGTGCGAAAGAGCTCGTACTTGAGCTCGGCTTGCTCGGGGATCGCCTCCACCACCAGTCCGGCACCCCGGGCGCCCTCCGCCGGATTGGTCACGGGATGTATCCGCGCCAACGCCGCATCGCGGTCCTCGGCCGTGAGTCGCTCCTTCTTCACCTGTCGGTCCATGTTCTTCGAGATCGTGAGCAGGCCCCGATCCAGGGCTTCTTCGGAGACGTCCACCATCCGCACCTCCAACCCGCTCTGCGCGCACACATGAGCGATCCCGTTGCCCATGGTCCCCCCACCGATCACCGCCACCGTATCAATCGTCATGACCCACCCCCTCGGGAAGAAAAATCAGCGTGCCCAGGTCGTTCGTGTGGAGAGAATTCATCCCCGCTCCACCGAAAGGGCGACGGCGTTCCCCCCACCCAGGCAGAGGGTGGCCAGCCCTGTGGAGACGTCCCGATCGGCCATCGCATAGAGGAGTGTGACGAGGATCCGGGCGCCGGAGCAGCCAATGGGGTGGCCCAGGGCTACGGCACCCCCGTTCACGTTCACCCGCTCCGGATCCATCCCGAGCTCCTGCATGTCGGCGAGGGCCTGGACGGCGAAGGCCTCGTTCACCTCGATAAGGCCGTAGTCGTCCACGGAGGCCCCGGTGCGCTCCATGAGGTTCCGCACCGCGGCGATGGGCGCGAAGAAGAGATCCTGAGGTTCGGTCCCTCCGGCGGCGTGCCCGGTGATTCGGGCCTGAACGTCGAGTCCATGGGCCTGGGCGAATTCCAGTGAGGTCACCACCAGGGCGGCCCCCCCATCGTTGAGGCCCGGAGCGTTTCCGGCCGTCACGACCAGATCCTCGATGTCGTCGGGGGCGTCGTTGGGGAAGGCGGGCCGAAGACGACCCAACGCCTCGGCCGAGGTGTCCCGGCGAGGGCCCTCATCGGTGTCCACCACGGTCGTTCCCTTTCGCCCCTGGATCTCCACCGGCACGATCTCGTCGGAAAACCGTCCGTCGTCGATGGCGGCCACGGCCTTCCGGTGGGAGTCCAGGGCGAAGGCATCGGCGGCCTCACGGGTGATGCCGGCCTTCGCCGCTGTGTATTCGGCGTGGCCTCCCATGTGGCACTGACCGAAAGAGCACCAGAGCCCATCGTGAATCAGACCATCCTCGACCTGACGATTTCCGAACTTCACTCCCCCGCGCATCCCCCGCAGGTAATAGGGCACATTTGACATGGACTCGAAGCCCCCGGCGACTGCGACCCGGATGTCCCCGGCCCGGATCGCCTGCGCCGCCAACATCACGGCCTTCAGACCCGAGCCACAGACCTTGTTGACCGTGACCGCTGGAATCGTGGCGGGAAGACCTCCCCGGATGGCAGCCTGGCGGGCTGGGGCCTGGCCCACGCCGGCCTGGACCACGTTGCCGAGGATCACCTCGTCGATTTCCGCCGGGTCGATCCCTGATCGAGCTGCTGCCGCCCGCACGGCGACGGCCCCCAGGTCAGAGGCGCTCAGGGGGCTCAGTCCCCCCAGGAAACGACCGATGGGCGTGCGGGCTCCGCTTACGATGACGGGGGTACGGGCTGGATGGTTCATATGGATTCAAATGCCTTTAGCTGGATGCGCGGCGCAGGCGGCGGGTGAACGCGACCGCGCTCGAAGGAGGCGCGCCTCGCTGATCCGACCCGGACCGCCCCGGATCGGCCCCGACCTCGGAAAGCTGAAGGGGATGATCCGGTTTCTGATGGGTCGGACCGTTGTTGCGGTGCCAAGCCCGGTAAATATAGAAAAAGTGGAGGGTCAGGTCACCCTGCGACCTTCCTCATCCAGAGTTCCCCAGGGGATGAGGGGATCGTGCTCGAAGATGAGAAGCCAATCCTCTTCCTGGGCCCGTGCCCACAGCGACCGCTTGGACTCCAGGGTGACCAGAGGCTCCAGGTCATACCCCATGATCCAGGGCAACGGAACGTGGGCGGTGGTAGGACAGAGATCGGCCAGATAGCAGGCCGCTTCACCATCGGATTCGATGAGAACGGACTGATGGTAGGGGGTGTGTCCCGGGGTGGGCAGGAGGCGAACGCCCCGGGTCAACACCGTCTCCCCCTCCACCAACTCCCAGAGTCCGGCCTCCTCGATGGGCTCGAAGTTGTCCGCCAGGTAGCTGGCCTGGATCCGTTCATTGCGACGCCGGGCGAAGGACAGTTCGCCCTTCTGAACCACGTGTCGGGCCCCGGGAAAGGATGGCGCCAGGCCCCCTCCGTCGCTGATCCTCGTGGCGCCTCCGGCATGGTCGAAGTGAAGATGAGTGAGTAGGACGATCTCCACATCGGAGGGGACGAATCCCGCCGCCCGGATTCCGTCTTCCAGACGGCTGGGATCCCCGGAGTTCTCGATGCCGTAGATGGAGCGGAACTTCTCATCCTCCTTCTGACCCACCCCGGTGTCCACCAGAATGAGGGCCTCGGGAGCTTCGATGAGCAGGCACCTGAGGGCCAGGGGGATCCTGTGACGTTCGTCGGGGCGGATCCGCCGCTCCCAGAGTGGACGTGGCACCACTCCGAACATCGCACCGCCGTCGAGTCTCTGGAGACCGGCCTCGATGGCGTGGATCCGGATGGAACCGACTTCGCGGGACCGGACCAGAGGGAGCTCACTCACCGACGAGATGGAGAGGGGCGAGCTGGGAGATGAGGACGGCTTCGGCATGGGCCTCCAGGGTTCGGTTCGAAGGGTGGGGAGGCCGACCCGGGTCCGGGTGTTCAGCGTGCCGCCATAGCCCGGTCCAGGGAATCCAGGTCCGTGATGCCCCGGGCCTCGGCCTCCATCAGAAGGTGAAGAAGTAGGCGAGCGGTGGCCAGGGCGTCTCCGTAGGCCCGATGCCGCTGATGGATGCGAATGCCGAAGTGCTGGGTGAGGGAATCGAGGCCGTAGCGCTTGAGGCGTGGAAGGAGGAACCGCCCCAGCCGAAGGGTGCAGAGCAGGCGGAACTCCGGGGCGTCCCCGGTGGCGTCCAGGAGGTGATTCCGAATGAACCCCCAGTCGAAGCGGACGTTGTGGGCCACGAAGATCCGGTCCGTCAGCGCCTCCTCCACTCTGGGCGCGACGCCTGGGAAGGGCGGTGCACCGGCCACCATCTCGTCGGTGATCCCCGTGAGCCCCTGGATCCGGGGCGGGATTCGGCGGCCTGGATTCACCAGGGTGTCCATCCCCCGGCCCACCTGGCCGGCCGTCACGGGAACCACGGCGACCTCGGTGACCCTGTCCCCTCGGCGCCAGGATCCTCCGGTGGTCTCGACGTCGACCACCGCATACGAAAGCCGGCTCAGGGGCTCACCCGGAGGGGCGACTCCGGATTCCAGTCGCCAGATTCCCTCCGCATCCACCACGAATCGGGGATCCGATCCCAGGAGGGTGTACACCGCGGCGGATAGGACCTGGGGTGGACCTTCGAGGCCCAGCGCTTCCCGGGCCAGCTCCACGGTATGGACCGGTCCTCGATCGAGCACCGACGCCGCCCGGGCCTTGAGGGTGCCCCGTCCCAGCCCGGCCCCCCCGTCCTGTCCCGTCAGACTCAACCCTCCCCACTCCGGGCGTCCACGCCGTCCACCTGGGAACCGCCGAGATGAAGCGCGAAGGACAGGGCCTCCATCTCCAGCGCCAGATTCACGTCGTTCACCTCGATCTCAGGGGGAAGTCTGAGCTGAAGGGGAGCGAAGTTCAGGATCCCACGGACTCCAGCGGCCACCAGCGCCTCGGCCACGTCCTGTGCGCCGTCCCACGGAATCGTGAGGATGGCCAGCTCCGCCTTCCTGTCATGGACCACCGACTCCAGCTCATCCATGGGAGAGATCTCCACCTCGCCCCAGCGACGGCCCACCTTCGCGGGGTCCCGGTCCAGGATCGCCACGATCTCGAAGCCTCTGGCGCCGAAATGGGGATACTCGAAAAGGGCGGAGCCAATGCGACCCGCACCCACGAGCACCACCGGCCAACGGCGGTGCAGTCCCAGGATTTCCTTGAGGTGAACCTGGAGGGGAGCGACCTCATATCCCAGACCCCGCTTCCCGAAGGATCCGAAGTGGGACAGGTCTTTTCGGACCTGAGCCGCCGTGGTCCCAACCCGTCCGGCCAGGAGTTCGCTGGACGCCGTGGACTCCCCCTCCTCGCCCAGGCCCTCCAGGGCGCGGAGGTAGAGGGAGAGACGACGAATCGTGGATTCAGAAGGCTTCGAACGTCGACGAGGCACGGAGGGTGAGGCAGGGCTGGGGGAGAGGCATCGGAAGCGAACCGTGCCTGCTGATGTCTCTCCCGAGGATCGAGTTCTGAGCGGGCGGGCCTTGTGAATCATTTCACAAGACCTGGAAAAAAATATGGGCACAGAATCCCGACGTCAACGAAACACCAGGGTCCCCTTCAGGGAGCCAGCAGCTCGGCCATGGCCCGAAATCCTTCGGGCCCGACCGTCTCGGGACGATCTGTGGGTCGGGCTCCCGCCGCGGCCAGAAGGGCCTCGAGCTCAGCCGGGGAGCACTGGAGCTCCGGGTGGTCGCGGAGGATCCGACGGAGCTGCTTTCGCCTCCACTGAAAGAGCGATCGGGTCAGACGCCGAAGGGCCCCCTCCTGCTCGGGCGAGAGTGGAGGCGGCACATGGGGCCGAATCCGGATGACCGTCGAATCCACATTGGGTCGGGGTCGGAAGGCACCGGGAGAGACCTGAAGAACCCGCTCCACCGAAGCCACGGCCTGCACTCCGACGCTGAGGGCACCGTAGCTCCGACTGCCGGGTTCCGAGACGATTCGCTCCGCGACTTCCTTCTGGACCATCAGGAGGATCTCGGCGGGACGAGGCGGCTCCAGGAGATGGAAGAGGATGGGCGTGGTGACGTTGTAGGGAATGTTCCCCACCACCTTGAGAGCGGAGGGGTCCGCCACCAGGGAGGTGAGGTCCACCTCGAGGATATCGGCCTGAAGCACGTGGACATGAGAGTTGTCGGCGAACTCTTCTTCGAGCCCGGCCGCCAGGGCCCGATCCAGCTCCACCAGATGCAGTGTGCCGGCCCGCTCGGCCAATCCTCGCGTCAGCGCCCCCCGGCCAGGGCCGATCTCCAGCACGGTATCTCCAGGATCGATCCCGGCGGCCTCCACGATACGAAGGCGTGTGCCGGGATCCACGAGAAAGTTCTGCCCCAGCTCCCGTCGGGGTCGGGCGTGCTCGCGGCTCACCCCTTGAAGATCAGGGCGGTTCGGTCGTCGGCCTCCTCCCGTACCCCTCCATCTGCGGCGACATGCTCGATGTTGAAGAGGGCCTCGACGATGTCCCGCGCCGCGCATCCACGCAGTCGATGGACTTCGTCGAGGAGACGATCCTCACCCTGCCGCCGGGATCCCGGCACGAGGGTGTCGGACAGACCATCGGTGAAGAGAAGGAGGAGGTCCGACCCCGAGTCCCACGGAATCACCCGCTCATGGTACTCCCCCGCCGCCGCGATGCCCATCGGGGGATCCAGGGCGGGAAGCCGCGTTCGGGAGCCGTCCCCACTGAGAAGGAAGGCATGGGGATGACCCGCGTTCGCGTAGACCATCTGGCCTCTCTCCGGGTCCACCACGGCGTAGAAGAGGGTCAGGTACATCTCGGTGCTCTCCAGCTCGTCGCTGAGCGCTTCGCCCATCCCGTTCAGGACCTGGGCCGGCGACTGCTGCTCCGACGCATAGATGGTGGCGGCACTCAGGGAGAGCGCCATGATCAGCGCCGCTGGAAAGCCGTGGCTCGACACGTCACCGATCATCACCCCCATCCGTCCGCTGGAAAGCCGGAGGACGTGGTAGAAGTCTCCTCCCACCGATTCCGCCGGCTCCACCCGCGCCGCCAGCGCCTCGGTGTCGAAGGTGTCCAGGGCCGGGAGCAGCTTCATCTGGAGATTGTGGGCCAGCTCCATCTCCCGGGTCACCCGTTCCCGTTCCAGACTCTCCCGGATCAACCGGTTGTTCTCCAGCGCAGCCCCCACCTGAGAGGCGATGGCCGCCAGGAGCTTCTGGTCCGAAGCGGTGAAGCGGCCTCCTCGGCGCCGACCGATGAGGTTGATCACCCCTACCGTCTTCGGATCGCCAGTGGGGGGGGTGTACCGGATCGGCACCGAGAGGACGGAATCCCCCAGGACCGGGCTCTCCGCTTTTTCCTGCTGGAGGGACCCGAACGACTCCCCCGAGAGAATAAGCGGTCGACCCTCGCGGAAGACCCGCGACGTCACTGCCGTGGAATCGTCGGCGGCCAGGGGACCGTCCAGTCCGTCTTCGCCCACCGAAGCGACGAGATGAAGTCGGTCCTCGGGAGACCGGTGAACCCAGAGAGAACCCCGGCGCGCGCCCATGACATCACAGACCTCGGAGAGGATGAGCCGGGTCGCGTCCTGAAGCTCGAGGAGCGAGCCGAGGGTTTCCGAAATGGAGTAGAGGAGGTTGATCTCCTCGTAGCGCTCGGATACCTCGTAGGTGAAGAAGCGGATCTCCTCGGAGTATTCGTAGAGCTGTTCCAGGGAGGTCCGAAGCGCGTTGGCGGCCGCCTCCTGCGGACCCCCTGCACCGTCACGCACCTCCAGGACCAGTTCGGTCCCGTGCCGGGTCGGGACCTCGAGAAGAATGGAGTCGTGGCGGGGTTCCGTCTCGTTGGCGCCGGAGGGATAGAGACGGAAGAAGGACTCGCCGTCCCTGGGGTGCCAGAGGTGGATGTCCAGCTTGAAACTCCGCCGAAACTCGTCCAGAACCTGGACGACCGCATCCGGGAGGAGTTCCCGGGCGGTCCGATCCGGGGTCATGCCCTCGCTTCGCCCCGGAAGCTCTCCGGTCCGGCGGTGTGAAGGACCAGGGTCACCGAATTCCCCTGGTCGTTGTAGTGGACCTCATCCATGAGCTTGCGCATGAGGAAGAGCCCGCGCCCCCCTTCTCTGCAGAGGTTGTCCGGCGTGGTGGGGTCCGGGATGCACTGAGGATCGAAACCGGTGCCCTGATCGGTCACACGGGCGGTAACCCGACCCGTCATCATCGTCACCTCCAGCCGGACCCGCTTGTCCGGGTCTCGACCGTTGCCGTAGATCATCGCATTCGACAGGGCCTCGACCAGGCTCACCCGGAAGTTGAGGCGCAGTTTGCGCGCGACCTCCTCGCAGGTGGAACAGCGAGCCAGCACGAACTCGACCGCCTCCTCGATGCAGAGCAGGTCGTTGGGCAGTTCGAAGACCAGTTCTCGTTCCATAGGCTCCGCGATGAAATCCGGGGAACCGTCCATCCCCGGTGGTGAGTTGTCGAGGGACCCCGGCCGGGGCCCCATCCGGGATCAGAAGTTCTCCAGCCCCTCTTCGCGGGAATCGGCTATGCGGAAGAGCGTATCGAGCTTCGTCAGCTCGAACAGGGTGCGCAGATCCTCGTTCAGGCTGGAGAGCCGGAGCTCGCCACCCTGCTCCCGGATCTTCTTCGAAAGGCTCACGAGCACTCCCAGACCGGAGGAGTCGATGTAGCCGGTGTGGGTGAAGTCGACGAGGAATTTCCGTTCGCCCTTCTCCAGCTCATCCAGAACGGTCTGTTTGAGTTCCTGTCGGTTCCCGACGATGAGCTGGCCGTCCACATCGACGACCGTCACATCTCCTTCCCCCCGCTTGACTTGAAACGCCATGGCTTATTCGAAACTCCTGGGCCCGATCCGAACCCGGACAACTTCGTTGAGGTTGAGCCCACCGAAGTGGTGGGATTCCTTCCAAGGTCAGAAAAAACCTACCAGATTCCGGGGGACGAGGGCAAGACGGTGCGTCCATCCGTCATCGAGCGGAAAGGCTGGTGATGCAAGCGACGTTCACAATGTCCTCCGGGGAGGCCCCCCGGGAAAGGTCGTTGCAGGGATGACGCAGGCCCTGGATCACCGGCCCTATCGCCTCGGCCCGGGCCAGACGCTGTACCAGCTTGTAGGCGATGTTTCCGGAATTCAGGTCGGGGAACACCAGGATGTTCGCCTCTCCTCCCACCGCCGAGTGGGGTGCCTTCCGGCGGGCGACCGACTCCACCAGCGCGGTGTCGGCCTGAAGCTCCCCGTCCGCCGGCACCCCTGGCTCCATGTCACGAAAGAGCTCCAGTGCCCGCTGCACCTTCTCCACCGAGGGTCCCGCCCCACTCCCCTTGGTCGAATAGGACAGGAAGGCCACGGTGGGGGAATCGCCCACCACCTGGCGGCGAGCCCGACTGGCGGCGGCCGCGATCTGGGCGAGCTGGGACGCGTTGGGATCAGGAACCACCGCCGCGTCGGTGAAGGTGAGCACCTCGGCACCCCGATCCCGGAAGGACTCGACCACCATGTAGAAGGCGGACGAGACGATCTTGATCCCGTCATCCGGCCCCACGCACCAGAGGGCGGCCCGAAGGACGTCGGCCGTGCTGTTCACCGCGCCGGCCACCGAACCCTGCACCTGGCCGGCTCGGACCATCAGGGCACCGCGGATCAGCGGATCACGAACCCGTTCCCGGGCCTGAGCCCGATCCATTCCCCGAGCCCGACGCAACTCCAGGAGGGTCTCCACGAACCCTCCAGCCCCCTCGCTGACTCTGGGATCGACCACCTCCACATCACCCGGATCTCCGCCCAGCCCCCGAAGCTCGTCTCGAATCCGCTCCGGGTCACCCAGAAGCACCGGATACAGAAGTCCTTCGGACTGGATCGTAGCCACGGCCTCGAGGGTCCGGGGCTCTTCTCCCTCGGGGAGGACGATCCGACGCGGCCGGTCTCGGGCCCGTCGGCGAATCTCTGCCAGAAAGTCCATGGCTCAATCCCCCTCGACCTGCTCGCGGAAGCGCTCCGTAAGACGATTCAGAACCGGGGGTGAGACGAACGGAGACACGTCTCCCCCCAGTCGGGCCACCTCCCGGACCAGGGAGGCAGAGAGAAAGGAGAGGTGGGCGTCCGGAGTCAGGAAGATGAACTCCATCTCCGGATCCATTTCCCGATTCATCTGGGCCATCTGGAACTCGTACTCGAAGTCCGAGACGGCTCGGAGGCCCCGCACCACCACGTCGGCGCCGATCTCCCTGGCGAAGTTGACCAGAAGCCCCCGGAAGGACACGCACGTGATGCGGTCATCGTCCGCGAAGACCTCCTCCAGCATTTCAAGTCGGTCCGCCATGGAGAAGGCGGGCCGTTTGGCCTGGGTGGCGGTGTGAGCTACCCCCACCACCACCCGGTCGGCCACGCGGAGTGTACGGCGTGCGATGTCCTCATGACCCAGCGTCACGGGATCGAAGGAGCCGGGATACAGGGCGGTGACGGGTCGGCGAGGATTCATTCAGCTGACTCGAGGATGGAGATGGAGGTATCGGAGTAGCGGCGACTGCGGAGCCCTTCCAGCTCAGGAAGAGGCTCGTCGGTGCGATGCTCGACCCACAACTCCGCGGCGAAGGGAGTGCGGTCGAAATGCTCCAGGAGGCGGGCTGCGAACCCCTCCCCATATGGAGGGTCGGCCAGCGCCAGATCGAAGGCCCCGACCTCCAGGCCCTGGACATAGCTCCAGGCGTCTCCCGCCACGATCCGGGCCCGGTCGCCGGCCTCCAGTTCTTCCACGTTCCGGCGGAGCGCCTTGAGCGCCCCGCGAGCCCGCTCCACCAGGACGGCCTCCCGGGCTCCCCGGGAGAGGCACTCCAACCCCAGCGCCCCGGATCCCGCGAAGAGGTCCAGCACCCGAGCGCCTGGAATGCGAGGGCCCAGTGCCGACATCCAGGCTTCCCGGATCCGGTCGGTGGTCGGGCGGGTGTCCCGGCCCCTGGGCGCCTGGATCCGCCGCCCTCCCCAGGCCCCGGCGATGATCCTCATGAGGTCTCCTGAGAGGGTCGCAGGTCGAGGAGACGGGCCTGGAGGGATCGAACCCCCCTGAACTCGTTCTCCCTGAGCTGGAAGAGGGCATCGACGGGGCCTCGACCGACTCGATCCGGTGGCATGGAGACAGCCAGATCGAACCCGATCGCATCGAGTTCCGAGCCCCCTTCCCTCAGGCGCAGCTTCAGGTGCCCTCTTCCGACTTCCCGGGCCTCGCCTGCGACCTCCAGGCCCCGGGCGAAGAACACCGGACGTGGGTTCCCCATCCCGAACGGACCCAGATACTGAATCAGATGATGAAGATCGTCAGTGGCCTCTCCCAGGGGGAGGGCCACATCCGCACGCGCCCTGGGGCGGGGGGTCGCCCCGTCCAGCTGTTCTCGTACGACCCTGTTGAAGCACTTCCGGAAGGCAGGGATCCTCCCGGGCTCCATCTCCATTCCCGCCGCCTGGCGGTGTCCACCAAACCGGGTCAGATGCTCGCTGCAGGCCTTCAACGCCTGGTAGAGGTGGACGCCGGGAATCGAGCGCGCGCTTCCCCGGGCGCGCCCCTCGGCCGTCGTCAGGAGGACCACGGGCCGGTGGACCCGCTCCACGACCCGGGAGGCCACGATCCCGATCACCCCGGGGTGCCACCCCTGGCCATCCACAACCAGCCCGAAGTCCTCCGCCGGATCGAAGACCGGTGTGAGTGACTCCAGAACCTCGTCCAGCGTTCGGCGATCTTCGGCCCGGCGGCGTCCGTTCAACTCTTCCAGCTCCTCCGCCAGGGCCCGGGCCCGGACGGGGTCGTCGGCCAGGAGGAGCTCCAGGGCCCGATCGGCAGCCCCCATGCGCCCCGCCGCGTTGATCCGCGGCGCCAATACGAACCCTACCTTCCCGGAATCCACCTCCTTCCCCTCGAGCCCCGTGACCTTGCGCAGCGCCTGGAGTCCCGGCCGGGACGTCTCGTTCAGGACCCGGAGCCCGTAGCGAACCAGGACGCGATTCTCGCCCTTCAGGGGCACCAGGTCAGCCACCGTGGCCAGGGCCACCAGGTCCAGGTACGGGAGGAGGGCATCGGTCGGGCGACCTCGCAGCCGAGCCAGAAGCTGACAGAGCTTGAAGGCCACCCCGACGCCGGCCAGGGAACGCTCCGGGTAGGTACAGTCCTCCCTGGCGGGGTTCAGGACGGCAATCGCCGCGGGCAGGGTGGGACCCGGAGTGTGATGATCCGTGATGATCACGTCGATGCCCGACGCCCGGGCTCGGGCCACGGCGTCGTGGGCCGAGATCCCCGAGTCGCAGGTCACCAGGAGGGAGGCCTGGGCAGCTTCCGCGGCCTCGAGCCCGGCCGGTCCCAAGTCATAGCCGTCCCGCATCCGGTGAGGGATGAAGGGAACCACCCGACCGCCCAGCTCCCTCAGCCAGAGCGTAAGGAGCGCCGTGGAGCAGACCCCGTCCACATCATAGTCGCCGTGGACGAGGATCGTCTCGTCTCGATCCAGCGCCGTGAGGATCCGGTCCGCCGCCCGACGGGCGTCGGTGAGAAGCTCGGGTGGATGGAGGTGGTCCAGGAGCGGTCGGAGGAAGGATCGAGCTGCATCGGGTTCGACCACACCCCGCGCCACCAGGATCCGGCAGAGAGCGGGAGGTAGGTTCAGCTCGGAGGCCAGCATCTTGACCGGAACGGGGTCCGGAGGAGCGGCCACGACCCACTCGGGAGCCGGGGGCGCCGGAAGCTTGGAAAACACCTCCGTCGAGGGCGGCGTCACGCCGTGGCCTCTCCCTCGTCTTCGCCATCCACTTCGACCTCTTCGGGCTCCAGTTCGGCGCTCAGGATCACCCCGCAGGCCTCACAACGGATGAGTTCACCCGAGCTCCGAATCTCGTTCTGTACCTGCAGAGGGACCATCCCGAAGCAGTTCCCGCAGGCCCCGTCCTCCAGGAGCGGAGAGACCACCACGGAGCGCCCCGAGCTGTGGAAGGCCTCGTAGACCTTCCGCTCACGGTCGCCGACCGCCTCGAGGGTGCGATCCCGCCGAGCCCTGAGCTCCGCCAACTCCTCTTCGAATCCACTCCTCTCATCGAGGAGGGCTTGCTGACTCGGCCCCACCTCCGCGCGAGCGACCTCGGTCTTCTCTCTCAGCTCCTCGGCGGTGGCCTCGGTGCGCTGGAGTTGATCCAGGATCTGGTACGCCTCCTGGTCGTCGGTCTCCACCGCCTTCCGGATCAGGCTGAGCTCGGTCCGGACCGCCGCCTCCTCCCGAAGGTTCTGGACCTTGTTCAGCCGGGCCTCCAGCTTCTCGATCCGCACCCGCTTGTCCTCAGCAGCCCGCTCCACCCTGCGCAGGTCCGCCTGCATCTGGGCCATCCGCTTCTCCACGGTCTCGAGCTCGGACTCCATGGCCAGGGCCGGCTCCTCCACCTCGGCAAGTCGCTCGTCGAAGGCGACGACCTCCTTTCTGAGATGGGCGATGCGTTCGTCCAGGCGCTGCACCTCCTGAAGCGATCCCATGCTGGTCTTCGTCATCGGTCCGTACCTTCTGTCTTGAGATTGGGGGCCGGCGACCGTCCCCGCCGGATTACATTCCATCGGCCCCGGCGTTCCATCCGGAGGGTGTTCAACTCTTCCATGATTTCTCGCTTCTCCGCAGGATCCTCGGCCGCCACCAGCATGGCCTTCAGCTTCTCCTGCTGAATCTGGAGTCGACGATCCTCGAGGACGGCCACCGACTCGTCGAAGATTCGTCCGGCGTCCTCGAGTTCCTCCGGGTCGCCCATGAGGATCTCCAGGCGCCGAAGGGCTTGAGGGGACCAGTCCCCCTGCTCGGGGGAGAGCTCCGGGTCATCCAGGAGCCGCTGGAAGATCTCTCGGGACGCCGAATCCCGGAAATCGTCGGGTCCCACTCGCTCTGCCGCCCGCTCCACCCATTCCCGGGAGTGGAGGAGGAGAAGGAGAAGTTGACGCTCCGGTCCCAGCTCCAACCTGAGGGTCGGAGCCTGGGTCCAACCGCCGGCCCCGCTCCCCCCTCCCCGGCGGCTGCTTCCTCGGGCCGGACTTCCAGGGGAGGCATCCCTCGACGGACCTTCGCCGGCGGCTCCGAACCCCCGCCCGATTCGGGGCTCACGGCTGCGAGAGATCTCCTCTTCCAGCGTCTCCCGTCGGACCCCCGTGCGCTCGGCCACCTTGGCCACGTACAGGTCTCGCAGCGCCGGATCGGCCACGGCCCTCAGGGTCGGAAGGAGCTTGTCCACGGCCCTCCGGGTCCGATCGATGGTGTCGAAGTATCCCCGGTCGTCCAGGAGCTGGAGCTTGCGATCCAGGAGGTCCACTGCGCCCCGGAGATACTCCTTGAGTCCCTCGGCGCCCTGGCTCTGGACGACCGTGTCCGGGTCCTCCCCTGGAGGAAAGGTAACCACCGAGGGGTGAACGCCGGCGGCGAGGAGCACGTCCCCGGCCCGGAAGGTGGCCCGGAGCCCGGCCTCATCGGAGTCGAAGAGGAGCAGGGCCCGCTGACCGTAGCGGTTCAGGAGGTGGGCCTGTTCGGGGGTCATGGCCGTACCCAGAGTGGCCACTGAATTGGAGATCCCCGCCGCCGCCAGAGCCACCACATCCATGTATCCCTCCACGACCAGCGCCACCTCCTCCCGGCGGATGGCGTTCCGGTTCCATCCCAGCGCATAGAGAAGGCGACCCTTGTGGTACAGGGTCGATTCGGGGGAGTTGAGGTACTTGGGCGCCCCCTTCCCGGACGGCCCCAGGATCCGACCTCCGAAGGCCACGACCTTTCCCGTGACCGACTCGATGGGAAAGATGATCCGATTCCGAAACCGGTCATAGGGCTCGGAGGCCCGCTCCGAGGTGGTCAGCAGCCCCACCTCCAGGAGGAGGTCGTCGGAGTATCCGTGGTGGGCCGCGTGATCGCGCAACCCTCGCCAACCGTCGGGGGCGAACCCGAGCCCGAACCGCTCGGACGTCTCGGGATCCACGCCCCGGGATTCCAGGTACTGACGAGCCGTCCGACCCACCTCCGGATCCAGGAGGCGGCTGCGGAACCAGTCCCGGGCGAAGGCGTTGAGCTCCCAGAGGGGACGGTTCGGGTCTTCCCGCTCATCACCGGCTCCCACCTCCCGGACCTCGACCCCGAAGCGGGCCCCCAGGGATTTCACGGCGTCGTTGAAGTCCATCCCCAGGCGCTTCATCATGAAGGAGAAAATGTCCCCCGACTCCCCGCATCCAAAGCACTTGTAGAAGCCCTTGTCCGGGACCACGTAGAAGGAAGGGGTCCGGTCGTCATGGAAGGGGCACTTCCCCTTCCACTCCTTTCCCGATCGCTTGAGCTGGACGACCTCGCCCACCACCTCGACCAGATCGGCGCGGCTGCGAACCTCTTCGACCGTCTCGTCGGGGATCATGGGTGGAGGGCCCTCATCGGAGCTGCACCACGGTGACCCCACCGCCGCCCTCGCCGTGGCGACCGCCGCGGAATTCAGCCACCCGTCGATCTCGCTGGAGGAGCTCCTGGACCCGGGCCTTCACCGCGCCGGTTCCCTTGCCGTGGATCACCCGCAGCTCTCCCAGTCCTCCCAGGACGGCGCCGTCAAGGGCTCGCCCCAGCTCCAGCTCCACCTCGTCGACCCGAAGGCCCCGCAGGTCCGCCTCGTGGCTGGGATTCACATCGGGACCGGTCCACCCTCCGGCCAGTCCGGGGTCGGGCTTCGGGGCCGGCTCCGAGGTCACCTCGATCCGGTCCGGAGGCATCTGGAGGCGCATGCCCTTCACCTCCACCGTGACCCGGTCTCCGTCCACCTCCAGCACCGTGCCCCGAGCTCCGCTCCCAGTCACCCGAACCGGATCGCCAGGGGTGAACGCTCCCGGAGCCGAGCGTTCCCGAGGTCGGTGGGGACGATCCGGTGCCTTCCGTCTCTGCTCCCGGGCCGCCTCCTCCACCCGCCGCCTGGCCCGTCGCTGGACCTCCTCCAGCTCCGCCTCGTCCTCTTCGCCGGCTCGACGGACCTCCCGGATGGCCTCCTCGACCTCGCGCCGGGCATCCAGTAGGAGCTGTCGGGCCTCCTCCCTGGCCCGAGCCTCCGATGTCTCCTCTCGCTCGTTCAGCCGGGCCTCCCGGGCCTCCGCCTCGGCCTCCAGTCGCTCCGCCCGTTCCCGGGCCGTCCGGGCCTCCTCCAGCGCCGCGGAAAGCTCCCTCTCCTTCTCCTCCAGGGTGCTGAGGAGGTTCTCCACCTCCAGCTCTCCGGAGTCGGCGTAGCTCTCGGCCCGCTCCAGCACGGGCTCGGGCAGACCGAGTCGACGTGCGATGGCCAGCCCGTAGCTCCGCCCCGGACGTCCTTTCTGGAGTTCGTAGGTCGGAGCGATCCGGCCGGGGTCGAAGAGGAGCGAGGCGTTCACGATACCGCTCCCCTCGGCGTCCAGCCGCTTCAAGGCGCCCAGATGGGAGGTCACGATGGCCCGAGCATCCCGCTCCACCAGGATCTCCAGGATGGCCCGGGCTAGCGCAGCCCCCTCGGAGGGGTCGGTCCCCGTGCCCATCTCATCCATGAGGACCAGGGTGCCGGATCCGGCCCCCTCCAGGATCTCGATGGCGTTCGCCATATGGGCCGAGAAGGTGGAGAGGGACTCGGCGATGGACTGCTCGTCCCCGATGTCGGCAAAGACATCGGTGAGAAGGGGAAGCCGCGACCCGCTCCCCAGGGGCGGAATGATCCCACTCTGGGCCAGGAGGTGGATCAGACCCATGGACTTGAGAAACACGGTCTTCCCCCCGGTGTTCGGACCGGACACGACCAGGGCGCGCTCTCCCTCGTCCATGGAGAGGTTGAAGGGGACGACCTCGGTATCCAGCTTCCCTTCCAGCGACTGTTCGAGGAGAAGGGGATGGCGCCCTCCCACGATCCGGAGCTCCCCCTGGCCGGGGGCCGCGATCTTCGGAGCGATCCCGTCCCAGGCTCTAGCACTTCGGCCCCTTGCCCACAGGGAATCGAAGTCGACCAGAGCCTCCAGACTCGAAGCCAGCTCCGGGCGAACCGCTCGACACCGGCCCGTGACCTCACGAAGGATCCGCTGGATCTCCCGAGCCTCCTCCCGCTCCAGCTCCTGGAGCTCGTTCATGAGCCGAAGCGCCACCGGAGGTTCGACGAAGAGGGTGGCCCCGGTCGCGGATTCGCCGTGGATGATCCCTCCCACCGACGACTTCCCCTCCCTCCGGATGGGAATCACATAGCGGCCGTCCCGGACGGAGACGGAAGCATCGGAGACCCTGATCCTGTCGGGAAGGGAGTCCAGGTAGCGTTCGAGCTGCTGCACGATCCTGGATCGGGCGGAACGGAGCTGACGCCGAAGCCTCTTGAGTTCCGGGCTGGCATCGTCCCTCACGCTCCCGTCAGGATCCACGATCTCGTCGAGGCGTCGCTGCAACTCGGGACGGTGAGCCAGACGGCTCCGCAGTCGGCTCAGGTGGGGAAGGCCGATGTGTTCGCCGTCCCCATCCGAAGGGGGTGAGGACGATCCGGACGGCTCCCTGTCTCCCGACACCACCCCCTCGCCCGAGGGGGCCGACGATGTGGCAAAGGGTTCGAGCGCGGTGCGAAGTTGGTGTGCCGCATCCAGGAGTCGAGCCAGGAGGAGCACACCGCCGGGCTCGAGCACGGCTCCATCCATCTCCAGGATCTTGAGGGCGGGGCCTGCAGACGGGGTGACCGGAGGGGCCCAGTCCGTCCTCATCTCCTGGAAGCGAACCACCTCTTCGACCCGGGCCAACTCGGTGCGGACGCCCTCGAGGTCGGTTCGGGGGCGAAGGGCCAAGACCGCCTCCCGCCCTGCCGAACTGCCCGCCCGAGCCGCCACCCGGTGGAGGGCCTCCTCGAACTCCAGGACCGAGAGGGCGTGCTCGTTCATGGGAAAGAAGCTCTCCTGGGACGGAATCCCCGGCGTGAACTCAAGATGGAAGTTCCTCCCGGACGATGCGATTCGCCTCCTTTCCGTCGAAGCGGCCCTGGATCCGCGGCATGAGGCGTCCCATCACCGCACCCATCTGATCCGCGCCGTCCTTCACGATCTCCCGGACGATGGCGCGCACCTCGTCCTCCTCCAGCGGCGGGGGAAGGAAGGCCGAGAGGATTTCGAGCTCCTCCTCCTCCTTCAGCGCCAGCTCCTCCCGACCGCCGTCCCGCATCTGGTCAGCGGCTTCCCGACGCTGCTTGACGGCTCGGGTGAGGACCCGTTTCACCATCTCGTCATCGGCGGCCTCGCCCCCCTCGATCTCCGCGTTTCGGATCTCGGACAGGGTGGAGGAGAGAACGGTGGTTCGGAGGCGTTCCCGGGCCTTTCTGGCCTGGATCAGCTCCTGCTCGAGTTCGGACTTCAGGGGTGACGACACAGTTCTTCCCGCATGAGGGGTGACAAGGATGTTAGAAGGCTGTTGAAGAAGGGCGGGGCTCCGCGGTGGGCGGCCCCCACCCGAAGGGGGACGGGGGCTTGCGGCCCTTCTTCAACGGCCTCCTAGTGTGGTGAGTCAGAGATTCGGCGAGGGACCGAGGGGCTCGGCGCGCCGGGGTGGCAAGGCGCGATGGTGAGCGATAGCAACGCTATTGCGATCCGGAGCAACGTAGCCACCTCGGA
>SKKH01000088.1 GCA_007121555.1 Gemmatimonadota bacterium
GCCCCGGCCTGTCCACATTGCGACAGGACTTCCCCGAAGGAGTCATCGCGGCAGGATGAAGCCGGACCTGGAGACGACCAGGCGGACCTCCCGCTTCTCGAGGACCTCCAGGAGCCGCCGGTCCGGGAAGCCGGCGTCGATGCGGAGTCCGACACCTCCGCGTAGTAGCAGGCCCACTCCCTGAGGAAGTGGAGGCACGAAGACGAGCTCGCCGACGGACCCTACCCCCCTTTTCCCTACCCCCCGCCCCCCACCACCGCAGCCTGGTAGGACTCGGCGCGGAGCGGGTCGCCCAGCTCTTCGTAGAGCTCCACGAGGCGACTGGCGGCCTCGCGGGTGCGGGGGTGGTCGGCTCCGAGCTCCTCCGCCAGCCTCTCGAATGCGTCCAACAGGAGGGGCTCGGCCTCCGCGTGGCGACCGAGAGCAACCAGGATGCCCCCGAACCGGCTCCGGTTGTGGGCGAGCTCCTGGTGGTTCTCCGGGTGGACCTCCTCCAGGATCGAGACCGCCTCCCGGTAGTGCGGATATGCTTCTTCCGGATCCCCTCTTCTCAGGTGTACCTGGGCCAGGTTCGCCAGCGCGATGGCGGTGAACCGGTGCCGCTCTCCGAGGCTTTCCGCGTAGACGTCGGCCGCACGCTCGTAAAGTCGGGCCGCTTCGTCGTAGTCCCCCTGGAGCTCGACGGTGGAGGCCAGGTTGTTCAGGGTGGTTCCGATGTTGGGGTGGGTAGGAGAGAGGATCCGTTCCCGGATCTGGAGGACCTCCCGCAGATAGGCCTCGGCGCGCTCGTGCTCGCCCATGGCGCTGACGAGGGTGGCGAGCTGGCCCAGCCCCACGGCGGTCTCGAAATGATCGTCTCCCAGGGTGGCGCGCCGAATTCGCAGCGCCTCGGTGAGGAGGGAGTCGGCGCGGAGGAAGTCCCCCACCTCCTCATAGAGCTTCCCAAGGTTCGCCATCACCCGCGTGACGCCGGCATGCTTCGAACCGAAGACGGTCGTCTTCACGGCCAGGGCCTCCCGGTAACGCAGCTCCGCCTCGTCGTACTTTCCCTGCTGGAAAAGGGCGACGGCCAGCCGGTTGAGCGCCATGCCCAGCTCCTCGTGAGGTTCGGCGTGGGTGGCTCGAAGGACCCGCACGGCCAGTCGATGGAGGGCTTCGGCCTCCGCGTATCCGCCCTTGTAGCGCAGGACGCTGCCGAGATCGCTCAGGGTGGCCGCGAGGGCCGGATGGTTCGCCGGCAGCTCCCGCTCCCGGAGGCCCAACGCCTCCCGGAGGACCTCTTCCGCCCGGTCGTACTCCCCCGTGTCGATCAGAAGCCCCCCGAGATTGGCGAGGCTCTCCGCCACCTCAAGGGGCGTGCCCACCTGACGACGCAGGTCGAGGGCACGAATCAACAGTGCCTCGGCGCGCTCGTAGTCGCTGAGCTGTGCGTGGACCCGTCCCAGGGTGTTCAGCATGGCGGCCTTCACCTCTTCCTGGTCCGCCAGCTCCTCGGCCTGCCTTTCCCCTCGCTCCAGGAGCACCCTCAGGTCCACCTCGTCCGCCTCGGGGGCGTAGGGGTCGCCCGCCCCGAACAGGCCGATCATGTATTCGCTCACCTGCGCCGCCTTCTCGGCCTCCACCAGCGCCCGCTCCCGCTCTGCACCCAGTTGGACGGCATGGAATCCCAGCATGCCCGCCGACAGTGCGAGCATTGCGGCTGCCGCAGCGACTTCCCGCCGGTTCCGACGGAGGAACTTGCCCGTCCGGTAACGCAAGGTGTCCGGCCGGGCTTCAAGGGGTTGGCCGTCCCGGCAGTGGTCCAGATCCCGGACCAGAGCCTCCACCGTCGGGTAGCGGCGCCCCGGATCCTTCTGCATGGCCTTGAGACAGATCACGTCCAGATCCGCCCACTCGTGCCGGGGGAGGGCTGCCGGGCGAATAGAGGAGCGGTCCGCGACCGCGCTGGCGGCCACCAACGAGGGAGGCTCCGGCTCGCTTTCGAGGATCCGGTTCTCGATCTGACCCGGAGTCAGGCCCTCCAGGGCGTGGGGATGTCGCCCGGCCAGGAGCTCGTAGAGGATCACACCCAGCGCGTACACGTCCGTGTACACCCCCAGTGGTGCTCCGGTGAACTGCTCGGGCGCCGCGTAGGCCGGGGTCATGGGAGCAAGCCCCGTGGCGGTCTGGTCCCCGGGCATCTCCAGACCGTCGAGCTGTTTGGCGATGCCGAAGTCGAGAAGCCTCACCCGACCGTCATCGGTGACCAGCACGTTGGAAGGCTTCAGGTCCCGGTGGATCACCGCCTGCTGGTGCGCGTACTGCACGGCCTCGCCGACGGCGCGGAACAGATGCAGGCGCTCCGGGATCGCGAGAGATCGCTCCTCGCTGTAGATCGTGAGGGGGACACCCTCGACGTACTCCATGACGAAGTAGGGCGTGCCGTCCTCGAGAACATCGGCGTCGTGGAGGGTGGCGATCCCGGGATGGTTGAGCTGCGCCAGGGTGCGTTCCTCGCGCTCGAAACGAGCCCTCCGAGTCGGGGAAAGCCAGGCGTCGCGAAGCACCTTGACGGCAACCCGATTCTGGAGATCCTCCCGCTCGGCCAGGTAGACCACCGCCATCCCGCCCCGACCGAGGACATCCAGAACGCGGTACGGGCCGAATCGGGGCGCGTTGGGGACCGAGCCATCGAGCACGTCGCGCGCCACCCGGCCCACCTCCCGATCCAGCAGCGGGTGCTCCCGGTCGTGGGCTTCGAGAAGCTCGAGCACCTCGGCCAAAAGACTTGGATCATCCTCGCACTCGACCTCCAGGAAGGCTTCCCGGTCGTCTTCATCCCGCTCGAGAGCCCTGCGGAAGAGCTCCTCGATCCGGTCCCACCGTGCAGGGTCGTGGATCATGACTCGCTCCGTTCATCGGAGGCGGGGCCGATGGTCAGGGACCGAGGTCGCCGGCGAGCTCGCGGGCTAGCCACGCCCGCGCCACCCGCCAGTCCCGGACGACCGTGGCTGAGGAGACGCCCAGGAGCTCTGCCGTCTCAGCCAGGTTGAAGCCGCCGAAGAAGCGGCACTCCACGACCTGAGCCTGGCGTGGGCGGCTTCGGGCCAGGTCGCGCAGAGCCTCGTCCAGCTGAAGGACCTCCTCGGCCCGTCCGCTCGACCGAGCAACCCCCTCGGCAAGCGGCACCAACACCTGATCACCCCCGCGCTTCAGGGCACGCCGACGGCGGGCGGCCTCGACGAGCACCTGCCGCATCGCCCGGGCTACGATCCGCTTGAAGTGCAGCTCTGAAGCGGGCTTCAGCTGGACCGAGGCGGCTAGCTTGAGGTAGGCTTCGTTGACGAGTGCGGTGGGGTTCAGCGTGACGCTTGGGTCGTCCACCGAAACCGCAGCGGCGAGGCGGCGCAATTCGTCGTACGCCACGCTGAACAGGCGATCCAGGGTGGCCGGATCCGCGGGCTCGAGCCCCGGAACGTTCTCCGACGTGGTGGGGGACCGTGAACCAGCCATGGCCTTTCGCCTTGGCTATGAGGGGCCTCTGACGGTCTTGTGCGAAACTCCTCCAAGATACGCAAGGGGGGGCACGGCCGGTCAAGCAAAATCCTGAGCGACGGGCGGAGTCGCATCGGCCTGAGAGCCACTCCGGGGCCGATCATGCATCTTGTTGCCTTCTCCCTGGGCGGGGATCGGACGGCGGTGACCGAGTTCCCGTCCCCGTCGCGCAATGTGGGTATGGGAACCATTTCCATCGACGGAATCGACTCAGAACCCTCTCAGGATTCTCGTTCCATGGCTCGCATCGTTGACCGCGGCACATCGCCCCTCGTCCGTCCCGCCTTCATCATATATGTGACGGCGGTGCTCACCGTGGTGATGCTCCTCTTCCCGCCCTTCGTCAGCCTGAGCGGAACGGAATACGCCTTCCTCCTCACGGGACCGGAATGGTCCCGGGCCATGGGCGCCTTTGGCGAGGAAGTGGGACTGACTGCCCGGGTCCACTGGGAGGCGCTGATCGTGCAACTCGGTGCCCTTTGGGCCATCGGCCTCGGCGCACGGTGGTTCCTGACGTGAGGCAGAAACTGGCCTGCCTCCCGCAGCGCCCGATGGGTTCACACGGTCCTTTCACGGGCGATCGGATGGCACCTCGGAACCGCCGGGTCGAAGGGGTTGCTTCAGTTGCCACTGGAGGACAATCCGGTGGAAGGCGGGGTCTGACCCCAGTGTGTCCTTTTCGGGGTGAACAGGTCACAAGACGCAAAGCGGCGGTGCAAAGCCGCCCGACGGGGCGGCGGGGGTCATCTGCGGTGGGCCTGGCGCCCCATCCTCGATGGTCTCGCGGAGTGAGGGGGCAGGCAACTGGAGCACGCCGACACGCTCCCGCGGGGACGGTGGCACTCCAACGTCGGATCGCTTTCGTACTCGGGGCGCTTCACCGACCCGTTCGCCGAACCACGGGTAAAAAGCTACAATTGAGGGCATCCACCACCCCGGAGCGTGCACATGTCTACCGAACAGCTCGAACGGGAGCTATTGAGGCTTCCGGCCTCCGAGCGGGTCCGGCTCGCCGAGCGACTCATCGCAAGTCTGGATGAGGATGCTGAGGTAGACCGTGCCTGGGTCGAAGAGGTACGTCGACGCGATGAGGAGCTTGACTCGGCCGCGGTTCAATCCCTCCCGCTTGAGGACTCGCTCAGGGACCTGCGAGGCCAACTCGGGTGGTAGCTCGGATCCACCCCGAAGCGTTGGTGGAGATGGCTGAGGCCACCAGGTTCTACGAGGACCGCGCACCGGGACTTGGGCGTGATTTCTTCGAATAGGTAGTGGCCGTCATACGGGCTGCCCTGGAGAACCCGGAAGCCGGGACGACGCAGGAACCACCCTATCGCCGGATGCTTTGCCGACGCTTTCCCTTCGCGGTCGTGTACCGACAGGCGGGCGATGAATTAGGGGTCCTCGCGGTCGCTCATCAACGTCGCCGGCCAGGATACTGGAAGAAATCGGTGTGCCCCTGATGCAGACCATGATCATCTCCGGGTCACTCTCCGGCTCCGGCCCAACCAGGGTCAGGTTCCGACGCGGGGGCGAGCAGTCCGGAACGGCGAACTGGATGCCGAATGCCACTACGCGGCGATGCCCTCCAAAGCAGGAAACTGCCGGCGAAGCTCTCGGACCCAAAGGTCTGCGAAGACCGCCTCCATCCAGGTCTCGACTTCTACAGTTACCGGCACCCGCCCTTGGCATCCTGATAGCGTTCACGCTATCATTCGGACATGGATGCCCACCTTGACCCCGCTTCTCTCTTGAGGGAAGCCCGCGAGCGTGTCGGGATGAGCCAACGTGCGCTGGCTGACCGCGCCGGAACGTCACAGTCCGTAATCGCGCGGATCGAGGGGGGTCACAGCAGTCCCACCGTCTCGACTCTCAACCGTCTGCTGGAAGCTGCTGGCTTCAAAGTCGAGGCACGCCTGACGCCGACATCCGCTACGTATCGAGACCGAGCCGCAGTCTATTTCCAAGACCACCCTCCCGCAGGCGTCGTCGCCGCGTATCTTCACGGCAGCACGGCCCGTAGCATGCGGCACAAGGAAAGCGACGTCGACATCGGGGTGTTGGTGGATCGTGAGACCCACCCGAACCAGAGACAGCGCTCGGAACTCCGCCTCCGCCTCGCATCGGAGCTCGTCGCGGCTCTGCGGATCAATGACGTGGACGTGGTGGTTCTGAATGACGTGCCGCCCGGCCTGGCCGCCCGAATCGTGCTCGATGGCACGCTTCTGATGATGAGCGACGCCGAGAAGGCGCATGCCTTCACTCGAGACATCCAGCTCCGAAGGGCCGATCTAGCGCCCTTTCTCAGACGGACCGACCGGCTGAAGCGGGAGGCGTTGGCACGATGAGCTACATCGTGGAACGGCTGTCTGAACTCCGACGACATCTGGATCATCTTCGGGAGCTCCGCCCGAGTGTGCGCGGCCCCGAAGAGCTGAAGGTGGACCTTTCGCTTCACAACGACGTTCTGTTTTCACTCCTCACCGTGGCGCAGGTCGTCATCGACGTTGCCGGGGAGCTCTCGGCCCGGGAGGGCCACCGTTTCGAAGACTACACCACCGCAGTGCGAAATCTCGCGAAGCTCGACGGTTTCTCGCAGGCGCTCGTATCGGATCTGGCTAAACTGCCGGGCTTCCGGAATATCCTCATTCATGAATACGTGGGGTTGGACTACGGGCTCGTTCTGGAGGCGCTGGACAATCTCGATCCGGTGGAAGCCTTCCTGAATGCCGTTCTCGCCCGTCTCGAGGAGTAACTAGAACGGCGGAGCGGCACCACACGCGCCGGAGCCGGTGTGCCCTTGGTGTGCCTAACCCGGGGCGAATCTGGCACGCACAAGAAAACGGCCCAGTGACCACAACCGCGTCACTGAGCCATTTCTGTGTTCCTGGGCCATGGGGCCCAAGTGGAGGCGGCGGGAGTCGAAC